>JBIKTP010000040.1:0-9716 GCA_044348035.1 Burkholderiaceae bacterium | reverse complement strand
ATCGACCAACTCCGCCACGGCGACCCGGAACGCCCCCTGTTCGTACCCTGGGACGACGCCGTACGTACACGTTTTGCGACAGTCGAAGGTGACTGGGCGCGTTTCCAGGCCCGCTGGCTCGGTACCGGCAGCGTGGCCGACACGGCGGCACTGAACCAGGACACCGCAGGTTTTGTCGCCGCCGTGGACGCTCTGGTCCAGTCGATCGAAACCCACATGTCCCGCTGGACCGCGCTGCTGCATCTTGCGCAGCTGGCGATGATGGCGCTGGCGGTCGTCGGTGCATCGGTGCTCATCTACGCCGGGTACCTGTTCGTCCTTGAGCCCTTGGGCACGTTGAAACAGGCGATCCGCCGCATGCAGGAAGGGGACTTCTCGGCGCGGGTCGATCGTGTCAGCTCGGACGAATTCGGCACCTTGGCCGAGGGCTTCAACGGCATGGCAGAACACGTGCAGTCGATGTACCGGCACCTGGAGACCCGGGTCGCTGAAAAGACGGCCGAGTTGCAGGAAAAGCGGGAGCGCCTGGAAGCGCTCTATGGCATCACCTCGCTGGTGGGCAAGGTCACCACGCTGCAGGAACTGACGCAGGGTTTCGTGCAGCGCGTGCGTGCGGTTGCCAAGGCCGATGGCGCGGCCTTGCGCTGGTCCGACGAGACCAATGAACGCTACCTGCTCCTCGCGTCGGAGGGTCTGCCGCAGGCCATGCTGGAGGCCGAACACTGTGTGCAGGCCGGTGACTGCCACTGCGGCGCCTCGAGCCTGGACGGCGCCCTGCGGGTGATTCCGATCCGGGAAGCCAAACCCGCGCGCATGCCGCATTGCGCCCGGGCGGGTTTCGAGACCATCGTGTCGATCCCGATACGCCTGCATGACCGGCTGATGGGCGAAGTGGACCTGTTTTTTCACGCGCAGTGCGATGTCACGGGCGCCGAGCGTTCGTTGCTGGAAGCCCTGACCGCCCACCTGGCCGCCGCCATGGACAACATCCGCCTGCTGGCCCTGGAAAAGGAGGCAGCGGTCTCACAGGAGCGCGGCTTCATCGCGCGCGAGCTGCATGACTCGATCGCGCAATCCCTGGCCTTCCTCAAGATCCAGGTCCAGCTGATGCAGGATGCGCTGGAGGCCAAGAACCCGGTGCAGGCGCAGGGCGTGCTGCTGGAGATCGACGCTGGCGTGCGGGAATGTTATGCCGATGTGCGCGAACTGCTGGTGCATTTCCGTACCCGCGCCAATGCCGAGGACATCGAGCCCGCCTTGCTCACCACGCTGCGCAAGTTCGAGCAGCAGACCGGCATTCCTGCCGTGCTGGACATGCAGGGTAGCGCCCTGCCCCTGGCGCCGGACCTGCAGATCCAGGTGCTGCACATCGTTCAGGAAGCGCTGTCGAATGTTCGCAAGCATGCCGGTGCGACGCAGGTATGGCTGGATGTGCAGCAGCAACCGCGCTGGCGTTTCGAAGTGCGCGACAACGGCGCCGGCTTCGACAGCGCGCTCGGGCAGGACGAAACGCATGTCGGCCTGCGCATCATGTCCGAACGTGCCCAACGCATCGGCGCCGAGCTGGAGGTCCTGAGCCGTCCAGGGCGTGGCTCCTCGATGGTGTTGACGCTGGCGCCGGCAGCGGCGGCCCAGGCGCAAACGGCTTCCGCTGCGCTGCTCGCCGCGCTGGCGCGATAAGCCCCCGCTGCCATGACCGACATGCCCTCCATACGCATCCTGATCGTGGACGATCACACCCTGTTCCGCCGCGGCATGACCGCCTTGCTGTCGCGCGACCCGGGCTTCACCGTGGTAGGTGACGCGGCCGATGCCGGCGAAGCCCAGCGACGAGCCCTGGAGTGGCAACCGGATGTGATCCTGCTGGACAACCACCTGCCCGGCGTCACGGGCGTGGACGCGCTGCCCGCACTGCGCCACGCCGTGCCACGCGCCTGCATCCTGATGCTGACAGTCAGCGAAGACGCAGGCGATCTGGGCACCGCGCTGCGCAACGGCGCCAACGGCTACCTGCTCAAGACCATGGAGGGCGACGCCCTGGCCAGTGCCATCCGGCGCGCGGTGCAGGGGGAACACGTGATCGCGCCCGAAATGACTGGCAAGCTTGTTGCGGCCTACCGGCACGCTGCCGGCACACCGGCTGCCGCCGCCAGTCCGCCGCCCGTCGCATCGCCATTGTCCGTGCTGTCTCCGCGCGAACTGGAGATCCTGCGGTGCATTGCGGCGGGCGACAGCAACAAGGAGATTGCGCGCACGCTGTCCATCGCCGAGACCACCGTGAAGATCCATGTACAGCACATCCTGCGCAAGCTCGACGTGAGCTCACGCGTGCACGCTGCGGTATTGGCCACCGAAAACGGCCTGGTCTGATTTGATCTGGCGCAAGCCAGCGCCACTTTCAAGGCCCTCTAGTTCGAGAGAACGATGGCCCCGCGCCGACCCGTAGTTCCTCTGCGAGGCAGCACCTGACCTTCCGGTGGATGGCGGCCAAGCCCACCCCCTCCTAGAGTCAAGGCATCCAAGAAGGAGCTTTGACATGACCCGAAAAGGACAGGCGTTGTCGGTGCTGATCGTCAGCACGCTGGCATTCACCGTGTGTTTCATGGTGTGGATGATGTTCGGCGTGATCGGCATCCCGATCAAGAAGGCGCTGAACCTCAATGCCACCGAATTCGGCCTGCTGACCGCGACACCGGTGCTCACCGGTTCGCTGATCCGCGTGCCACTGGGCATCTGGACCGACCGCTTCGGCGGCCGCATCGTGATGACCGTGCTGATGGCGATCACCGTGCCGGCGATCTGGATGATGGGGTACGCCACCGTCTACTGGCACTTCCTGGTCATCGGGCTGTTCGTCGGCCTCGCCGGGGGCTCCTTCTCGGTCGGCACTCCGTATGTCGCCCGCTGGTTCCCCAAGAACAATCAGGGTTTCGCCATGGGGGTGTACGGCGCCGGCAACTCCGGGGCCGCCGTGAACAAGTTCGTGGCACCCGCGCTGCTGGTGGCCTTCGGCTGGACGATGGTGCCCCAGGTCTATGCCGCCATCATGCTGGGCACGGTCGTGTTGTTCTGGCTGTTCAGCTACAGCGACCCGGCGCACCTCGTGCCCTCCAACACGAAGTTCAGCGACCAGCTGAAGATGCTCCGAGAACCCAGGGTGCTGAAGTACTGCCAGTACTACTCCATCGTATTCGGCGGCTATGTCGCCCTGTCGCTGTGGATGGTGCAGTACTACGTGGGCGAATACGGGCTGGACATCCGCGCCGCAGCCCTTCTGGCGGCCTGCTTCTCGCTGCCCGGCGGCGTGTTGCGCGCCGTCGGCGGCTGGCTGTCGGACAAGTACGGCGCGCACAGCGTGACCTGGTGGGTGCTGTGGGTCAGCTGGATCTGCCTGTTCCTGCTGAGTTACCCGCAGACCGACCTCACCATCCTCACTGCCGACGGCCCGAAGACATTCCACATCGGCCTCAACGTCTATGGCTTCACGGGATTGATGTTCCTGTTGGGCATCGCCTGGGCCTTCGGCAAGGCCAGCGTCTTCAAGTACATCAGCGACGACTATCCCGCCAACATCGGCACCGTCAGCGGCATCGTCGGCCTGGCGGGCGGACTGGGCGGCTTCGTGCTGCCGATCATGTTCGGCGCACTGATGGACCTCACCGGCATCCGCTCCAGCGCTTTCATGCTGATGTACGGCGTGGTCTGGGTCTCGCTGATCTGGATGTACTGGACCGAGGTGCGGCGCACCGAGCTGCTGGGCCGCAATGCCACCGAATTCGCCCTCAAGGGCTGAGACCGCGAGCAACACCCCATGAACACCACCACCACACCCCGCAGCGCCGACATCGGCGACTGGCGCCCCGAAGACAACGCCTTCTGGGAAGACACCGGCAAGAAGATCGCCTACCGCAATCTCTGGATTTCGGTACCCGCCCTGCTCTGCGGCTTTGCCGTCTGGGGCATGTGGGGCATCATCACCGTGCAGATGCTGAACCTGGGTTTTCCGTTCACCCAGGCCGAACTGTTCACGCTGACCGCCATCTCGGGCATAGCCGGCGCCACCATGCGCATCCCGGCCTCGTTCCTGATCCGGCTGGCGGGCGGCCGCAACACCATCTTCCTGACCACGGCCATGCTGCTGGCACCCGCCATCGGCACCGGCGTCGCGCTGCAGCACAAGGACTGGCCGCTGTGGGCGTTCCAGCTGCTGGCCCTGTGGTCCGGAGTGGGCGGCGGCAACTTTGCCAGCTCGATGTCCAACATCAGCACCTTCTTTCCCAAGCGGCTGCAGGGCACCGCATTGGGCCTGAATGCGGGCATCGGCAATTTCGGCGTGACCACGATGCAGATCGTGATCCCTCTGGTGATGACGATGGGCCTGTTCGGTGCCGTCGCGGGAGAACCGATGACGCTGCTCAAGGACAGCGGCTGGATCTTCGGCAAGATCCCGGCCGGCACGACCACCTGGATCCAGAACGCCGGATTCGCCTGGGTCATCTCGCTGGTCCCGCTGTCCATCCTGTGCTGGTTCGGCATGAGCAACCTGAAGACGGTCTCGCCGGATACCGGCCACCCACTGGTGGCGTTCGCGAAGATCACCTGGCTCTATACGCTGGCCTTCATCCCGGCCATTCTCGGCCTGTACCTGTACCTTCCCAAACCAACCGGCCTGGGTCTGATCAGCATGTGGGTGGCGATCCCGCTGGACATCGTGAGCGCGCTGCTGATCATGAAGCTGGCGGCGTTCGGTCCGATGAAGGAGAACGTCGCGCGGCAGTTCGCGATCTTCAAGGACAAGCACACCTGGTCGCTCACGGCGCTGTACATCGTCACCTTCGGCTCCTTCATCGGCTTCTCGATGGCGCTGCCACTGTCCATCACCGTGATCTTCGGCATCAGCCACCTGCCCGACGCCAATGGCGTGATGCAGCATGTGGTGAAGAACCCAAATGCGCCCTCGGCCTTCACCTATGCCTGGATCGGACCCTTCGTCGGCGCTGCGGTACGCCCCATCGGTGGCTGGATCTCCGACAAGGTCGGCGGGTCCATCGTCACGCAGATCATCTCGGCCGTGATGGTGTTGGCCTCGGTCGCAGTGGGTTACGTGATGATGCAGGCCTACGGCTCGGCGACACCCGAGCTGTACTTCCCGCAATTCCTGGGCCTGTTCATCGTGCTGTTCTTTGCCAGTGGCATCGGCAACGGCTCGACCTTCCGCACCATCGGCGTGATCTTCGACCGTACCCAGGCCGGCCCGGTCCTGGGCTGGACCTCGGCAGTGGCCGCCTACGGCGCCTTCGTGGCACCGATCGTGATCGGCGACCAGATCAAGGCCGGCACCCCGCAATACGCGATGTACGGCTTTGCCATCTTCTATGCCCTGTGCCTGGTCTTGAACTGGTGGTTCTACCTGCGCAAGGGTGCCTATGTGCAGAACCCCTGAGAACACCCACCCTGACGGAGCCCCTTCATGAGCCATTTCCTCGACCGACTCACCTACTTCTCCGCCCCCCGGGAGAGTTTCTCGGGTGACCACGGCGTCACCACCGGCGAAGACCGCACCTGGGAAGACGCCTATCGCAACCGCTGGGCCCACGACAAGATCGTGCGTTCCACCCATGGCGTGAACTGCACAGGCTCCTGCTCGTGGAAGATCTATGTCAAGGGCGGCATCGTCACCTGGGAAACCCAGCAGACCGACTACCCGCGCACGCGCTGGGACATGCCCAACCACGAGCCGCGCGGTTGCGCCCGTGGTGCGAGCTACAGCTGGTACCTCTACAGCGCCAACCGGGTCAAGTACCCGATGGTGCGCGGCCGCCTGCTCAAGAGCTGGCGCGAGGCGCGCCTGGCGCACGACCCGGTCGACGCCTGGGCGTCTATCGTGGAGAACGAGGCCACACGGCGCCACTACCAGAGCATCCGTGGCCTCGGCGGCATGGTGCGCTCCAGCTGGGACGAGGTCAACGAGATCATCGCCGCCGCCAATGTGTACACGGTCAAGAAGTACGGGCCGGACCGCGTGATCGGTTTCTCGCCGATTCCGGCGATGTCAATGGTCAGCTACGCGGCCGGCAGCCGTTACCTCAGCCTCATCGGCGGTGTCAGCATGAGTTTCTACGACTGGTACTGCGACCTGCCACCGAGCAGCCCGCAGGTCTGGGGAGAGCAGACCGACGTGCCCGAGTCAGCCGACTGGTACAACTCCAGCTTCATCATCGCCTGGGGTTCGAACGTTCCGCAGACTCGCACACCGGATGCCCACTTCTTCACCGAAGTGCGCTACAAGGGCACCAAGACAGTCGCCGTCACGCCGGACTATTCCGAAGTCGCCAAACTCTCGGACATCTGGATGCACCCCAAACAGGGCACGGACGCCGCCGTCGCGATGGCCATGGGCCACGTGATCCTCAAGGAGTTCTACTTCCCCGATGGCGGTCGCGCACGCAGCGCCTACTTCAACGACTATGTCCGCCGCTACACCGACATGCCGATGCTGGTGATGCTCAAGGAACACGACCTCCCCGGCGGCCAGAAGGTGATGGTGCCCGACCGCTATGTGCGCGCTTCGGACTTCAACGGCAAGCTGGGCCAGGCCAACAACCCCGAGTGGAAAACAGTCGCGTTCGACGACACAGGCAAGGTGGTTTTGCCCCATGGCGCCATCGGATTCCGGTGGGGGCCGGACGGCCGCGCCGACCAGGGGCAGTGGAATCTGGAGCCAAAGGAAGCCCGGCACGGAGCCGAGGTGAAACTGCGCTTGTCCGTGCTTGAAGGCGACGCCCCCAGCACGGAGACCGCGCAGGTCGGTTTTCCGTATTTCGGCGGTATTGCCACACCCAACTTCAACCACAACGCCAGCGGCGATGCCGCCCGAGACGTACTCGTGCGCACAGTCCCCGTGCAGCGGATCCGGCTGGGCAAGGAAGGAGAACCCCGCGAGGCACTGGTCGCAACGGTGTTCGACCTGCAGGTCGCCAATTACGGCATCGCCCGCGGTCTGGCCGGCGAGATGGCGGCCAGCAGCTTTGACGACGACACCCCGTACACCCCGGCATGGCAGGAGCGCATCACCGGCACACCGCGCGAGCAGCTCATCACCGTGGCGCGACAGTTCGCGGAGAACGCCGACAAGACGCAGGGCCGCTCGATGGTGATCATTGGCGCTGCCATGAACCACTGGTACCACAGCGACATGAACTACCGCGGCATCATCAACATGCTGATGATGTGCGGCTGCATCGGCAAGAGCGGGGGTGGCTGGGCGCATTACGTGGGCCAGGAAAAGCTGCGCCCGCAGACCGGCTGGACGGCGCTTGCCTTCGCACTGGACTGGATCCGACCGCCACGGCAGATGAACAGCACCAGCTTCTTCTATGCCCACACCGACCAGTGGCGCTACGAGAAGCTGGGCATGGAGGAGGTCATCTCTCCGCTGGCCGACAGGAAGATGTATGCCGGCAGCATGATCGACTACAACGTACGTGCCGAGCGCATGGGCTGGTTGCCCTCCGCCCCGCAACTGCAGACCAATCCGCTGCAGGTGGTGAGGGACGCCGCGCAGGCCGGCATGGATGCCAGGGACTATGCGGTCCGATCGCTCAAGGACGGGTCGCTGGCCATGAGCTGCACCGACCCGGACAACCCTGCCAACTGGCCGCGCAACATGTTTGTGTGGCGCTCCAACATCCTGGGCTCCAGCGGCAAGGGCCACGAGTACTTCCTCAAGCATCTGCTGGGCACCAGCAATGGCGTGCAGGGCAAGGACCTCGGCAAGGAAGAGGCCAAACCCACCGAAGTGGTCTGGCACGAAAAGGCACCAGAGGGCAAGCTCGACCTGCTGGTGACACTCGACTTTCGGATGAGCACCACCTGTCTGTACAGCGACATCGTGTTGCCCACTGCCACCTGGTACGAGAAGAACGACCTCAACACCAGCGACATGCACCCGTTCATCCACCCCCTGTCCACCGCCGTGGACCCGGCCTGGCAGTCGCGCAGCGACTGGGACATCTACAAGGGCTTTGCGAAGAAGTTCAGCGAGGTGTGCGTGGGCCATCTGGGCGTGGAGAAGGAGCTGGTGCTGACCCCGCTGATGCATGACAGCCCCGCCGAACTGGCGCAACCGTTCGAGGTCAAGGACTGGAAGCGCGGCGAATGCGACCTGATCCCGGGCAAGACCGCCCCGCAGATGACCGTGGTGGAGCGCGACTACCCGAATGTCTACAAGCGCTTCACCGCCCTGGGCCCGCTGATGAACAAGGTCGGCAACGGCGGCAAGGGCATCGCCTGGAACACGCAGACCGAGGTGAAGCAGCTGGCGGAACTCAGCGGCGTGGTCACCGCCGAGGGCGTCACCCGCGGCATGCCGAAGATCGAGACCGACATCGACGCCGCCGAGGTGGTACTGATGCTGGCACCCGAAACCAACGGCCATGTCGCCGTCAAGGCCTGGGAAGCGCTGGGCAGGATCACCGGACGCGACCACACCCACCTGGCGATCCACCGCGAGGACGAGAAAATCCGCTTCCGCGACATCCAGGCGCAGCCGCGCAAGATCATCAGCTCGCCGACCTGGAGCGGCATCGAGAGCGAGACCGTCTCGTACAACGCCGGCTACACCAACGTGCACGAGATGATCCCCTGGCGCACGCTGACCGGGCGCCAGCAGTTCTACATGGACCATCCCTGGATGATTGCCTTCGGCGAAGGCTTCAGCAGCTACCGCCCCCCGGTCGACCTGAAAACGACGGCCGGCATCCATGGCATCCGGCCCAACGGCAACACGGAAATCCTGCTGAACTTCATCACGCCGCACCAGAAGTGGGGCATCCACTCGACCTACACCGACAACCTGCTGATGCTCACGCTCAGCCGCGGCGGCCCCTGTGTCTGGCTCAGCGAGGACGATGCCAAGTCGGCCGGAATAGAGGACAACGACTGGGTCGAGCTGTTCAACATCAACGGCGCCATCGCGGCTCGGGCGGTGGTGAGCCAGCGCGTCAACCCCGGCATGGTCATGATGTACCACGCCCAGGAAAAGATCATCAACACCCCGGGCTCGGAGATCACCGGTGCGCGCGGCGGCATCCACAACTCGGTGACCCGCATCGTGCTCAAGCCCACCCACATGATCGGCGGCTACGCGCAGTTCAGCTACGGCTTCAACTACTACGGAACCATCGGCACCAACCGCGACGAATTCGTGGTGGTGCGCAAGATGGACAAGATCGACTGGCTGGACACGCCGGTCGGCGCAGAGCTGGTCCGACCCACGCAAGCCCAAGGAGAAAACGCATGAAAGTCCGCGCACAGATCGGCATGGTCCTGAACCTGGACAAATGCATCGGTTGCCACACCTGTTCGGTGACCTGCAAGAACGTCTGGACCAGCCGCCCGGGTATGGAATACGCCTGGTTCAACAACGTCGAGACCAAACCTGGCATCGGTTACCCCAAGGAATGGGAGAACCAGGACAAGTGGAACGGTGGCTGGGTGCGCAAGGCGAACGGCGCGATCGAGCCGCGCCAGGGCGCCAAATGGAAGCTGCTGATGCGCATCTTCGCCAACCCGAACCTGCCCGAGATCGACGACTACTACGAGCCCTTCACCTACGACTACGCGCACCTGCAATCGGCACCGGAAATGAAGGCCACGCCCACGGCCCGCCCGCGCAGCCTGATCACCGGCAAGCAGATGGACAAGATCGTCTGGGG
>JBIKTP010000039.1:0-9765 GCA_044348035.1 Burkholderiaceae bacterium | reverse complement strand
CGTGCTGGCTTCCTTGACTGCTTCCATGGTGATCTCCTCAAAAGGTCGCTAATTCGGCAGGCGTGCGATGACACGTCTGCCGTCGAAATTGTCACGGCCCTTGCGCCGGATCAGTTCCCAGGTGATGTCGAGGTAATTGGCCCGCGCCAGTGTGGACTTCACGTGCGCGCACATGTCCGGGGGCATCACCGGCGTGTCGGCCGGCAGGGTCACGTCGAGCCGGGCCGCGTAGTCCAGCGTCACATGCAGGGCACAGGCACTGGCAAGGTCCTTGCCGATGGTGATGGCGCCATGCCAGGGGATGATGATGGCGACGTCATCCCGGCGCAAGGCCGGGCCGATGGAGGCAAAGTCGTCGTCCGGGCTGACACAGGTGCGGTCGTCGAAATAGGTGCACAGGTTGTGCAGGTTGCGCACCGGCCGGCCAAAGGCCGACTGCGCGGTGAGCCAGAAGCCATGGGTGTGGACGATCGCGTGCACGTCGTCGCGCTGCTTGTAGATGCCGTGGTGGAAGGTCTGGCCCAGGCTGACCAGGGTTTCACACTCCAGGACATTGCCGTCGAAATCGAGCAATGCGATGTCCTGCTCGCGCATCTCCTCGAAACTGCGGTCGAAGGCATTGATGTGGAAATGGGGCTTGCCCGGCACGCGCACCGATACATGGCCGCCGATATTGGGCCCCAGCCCGTAGGCGGCCAGGCCGTGGATGGCCTCCAGTACCCGGGCGCGCAAGGAGGTTTCGCTCATGGTGGTCGCTCCGGTGGGGTCAATGCACGGAAGCGGCCGGTGCCTTGCCCGCCTGCCCCAGGTAATGGGCGATCACGTCGGGGTCACGGGCCATCGCTTCGCTCGGGCCGCTGTGGACGATCCTGCCCTGCTCCATCACGTACGCGTGCTTGGTCGCGCGTAGCGCGGCACGGGCGTTCTGCTCGACCAGCAGGATGGTCAGGCCTTCGCGGTTGAGTTCGCTCAGCGCGCTGAGCACCTGCTTGGACAACAGCGGCGACAGGCCGAGGCTGGGTTCGTCCAGCAGTAGCAGGCGCGGCCCGCCCATCAACGCGCGGCCGATCGCGAGCATCTGCTGCTGCCCGCCCGACAGGGAGCCGGCACGCTGCTGGTTGCGTTCCTCGAGGATCGGAAACAGCTTGTAGATCCGGCGCAGGTCGTGCGTGGGCTTGCGGCCATGCAGTGCCGTCACGCCGAGCTGCAGGTTCTCGAGCACGGTCAGTTCGCCCAGGATCTGCCGCCCCTCGGGCACCTGCAGCAGACCTGCGCGGGAGATCTTGAATGCAGCCTCGCCGGTGATCTCCCCACCCTCGAGCTTGATCGAGCCCCCGGTGGTGGCGAGGATGCCGCTGATGCAGTTCAGCAGCGTCGACTTGCCGGCGCCATTCGGGCCGATGATGGCGACCATGTCGCCCTTGGCCACCGTGATGGAGACGCCGTGCAGCACCTCGTTGCCGCTGTAGCCAGCGTGCAGGTCCTTGATTTCAAGCATCTTCGTCGTCTCCGAGGTAGGCCTTCACAACCACAGGATCGTTCACCACCTGTTCGGCGCTGCCCTGGGAAATCAGAATGCCGCTGTCGAGCACGTAGACATAGTCGCACAGGCTGGTCACGAAACGCATGTTGTGCTCGATGAGAAGCACCGCCATGCCCTGGCCCTCGGTCGCCAGCTTGCGGAAGATTTCCGCCAGCTTCGCACCCTCCACCTCGTTGATGCCGGCAACCGGCTCGTCGAGCAGCAGCACCTCGGGCTTGAGGGCCAGCGCACGCATCATCTCCACGCGGCGCTGGTCGCCGTAGGACAGGGCGCCGGCCGGGTAGTCCGCATACTTTGTCATGCCGAAGCGGTCCAGCAGGTGGTAGACCTCGTCGCGAAAGCGACGCGTCTCGGCGCGGGAGGACGGCAGCCCGAACAGCTGCGATACCAGCGACGCCTTCTGGTGCCGGTACATGCCGATCATCACGTTGGCGACCACGGTGGCGTCGGGCAGCAGGCGGATGGTCTGAAAGGTACGCGCCAGGCCGGCCCGGGCCACCTCGTGGCGCGGCGCCTCGGTCAGGTCGATATCGCCGAACTTGATGGTGCCCGAACTGAGCTTGTAGACGCCGGTGATCAGGTTCACCACTGTCGTCTTGCCAGCGCCGTTGGGCCCGATCAGGCCGGTGATCTTGCCGCGGGCGATCTCCATGTCGAACGGGGTCACGGCCTGCAGGCCGCCAAAGCGCTTGCCCACCCCCTTGAGAACCAGTGAACTCATGATCCCGCCTTCGGTTTGAGCATGCCGGCACGGGCCAGGCGACGGTTGTGCAGTTTCATTGCGATGGTGTCGTAGACGCCGAACGGCAGGAAGGCCATCACCAGCACCAGCAGCAGGCCGTACACCGCCTGGCGGTACTGGGCCAGCGGCCGGAAGATCTCGGGCAACAGCACCAGGATGGTGACACCGACCAGCGGGCCCCACACCGCGCGCCGGCCACCCAGCACCACCGCCGACAGCGTGGCGATCAGGATGCTGAAGCCGAACTGGTGGGCGTCCAGGCTGAAGTTGCGCAAGGCGTCCAGGCCGCCGAAGAGACCGGCGATGGCGCCCGACAGCGCGAACGACAGGACATGGTATTTGGTCGGGTTGACACCCAGCGAAGCCGCGACCGGCGTGTCCTGGCGCATGGCGTCAAAGGCCCGGCCAATCCCGCCTTTGGCCAGCACGATGAGCAGCGCCATCGTGGCCACCATGGCGAAGAAGAGGGTCCAGGTCGTCACCGCCCGCGGGATGTTGTGGAAGCCCAGCGGTCCGCCGGTCAGGTCCTCGAAGAACAGGATCAGCGCAACCAGGATCTCGACAAACGCAAGCGAGGCAATCGCCTGGTAGACGCCCCGCAGGCGCGCCAGCGGTGCCGACAGCAGCAGGCCGGCGAACAGCCCGAGCATGGTGCCGCAGAGCACGCCCATGGCAGGGTGCCAGCCGGCCTTCACGGTCAGGATGGCGGTGCAATAGGCGCCCAGGGCCGCGAAGCCCGAGGTCGCCACGGAGAACGTGCCAGCGCGGAAAACGATCGCCTGGCTCAGCGCATACCCCGTCCCGATGAAGATCAGGTCGAGCAGCGGCAAATGGGGAGAAATGAGGCTCATCATGGTGAAGGTGCCTTTGGCCTAGACGCGTTTGGTCGCGGATTCCGGCAGGCTCTGTACAAACAGACCATCGGGGCGCACCATCAGGATGACAAACAGAAGGGTGAAGATCATGGCGTCCACCAGGGTGGGCTCGAGGTAGGCGCCCGACAGCGACTGCAGCAGGCCGAGCACCAGCCCGCCGACCAGCGCACCCGGAATGCTGCCCAGGCCGCCCAGGATGATCGCGACGAACGCCTTCAGCAGGAAGGGTTCACCCATCATGAACTGGATCGAGTTGAAGGCCAGGCCCACCATGACGCCAGCCGCCCCGGCCAGCGCACCGGACAGGAAGAAGGTCTGGTAGAAGATGGCGTTGGGGTTGACGCCCAGCAACTGCGCCGCCCGGTAGTTGCCCGCCACCGCGCGGATCTGGCGGCCCTGGGGCGTGCGGTAGAGGTAATACGCCAGCAGCACCACCATCCCGATTGCCACACCGAGCATCAGCAACTGCAGCATGGTCACCCGCAGGCCCAGCACCACGATCGCGTCCATCGACACGGTGCCGAACGGAAAACGCATGGTCTCCGTCTTGGAGACATACTGCCCCACACTCAGGATGATGAGGCTCGCTCCGATACTGGAGATGACGGACGCCAGCTCCGCATCGGCGAGCGCCAGCTTGCGCAAGGGCTTGAAGGCGATCACCTCGACAAAGATCGAGACCAGCCCGGCACCCACCATGGCGACCGGCAGGGCCACCCAGATCGGCAGGCCGAGCCGCACCGTGTACAGACCGACGAAGGCGCCGGCCATGAACACCGCGCCATGCGCCATGTTCATGATGCGGTGGATGCCGAAAATGAGGGTGAAGCCCAGGGCAAAAAGCGCGTAGACGCCGCCCAGGACCAACCCGTTGAGTGTTTGCTGTGCAATCATGGTGGTGCGTACTTTCGGGAAGGCCTTCGGCGATGCTTCCCGCCTGTGAAATTACTTCAGAGCTTCCATGAACTTCCGGTCCTCGGCCGCTGGAATCAGGTTCCGCAGACAGGGTTCCGGTGGATGTCGCCGTGCTTGCGCGCAGCCACGAATGACCGCCAGCGGACTTGCCGCCGGCGGTCATGGGGCCGTCCTTACTGGGGAGCAGGAACGAACTTGCCGTCCTTGACCATCAGGAAGACGGAACCGTAGGTCGGGATCCGGTTCACGTAGCTGTACCTGCCCGTGCCGATGACCACCGGGACGTCCTTGGTCTTGGCCAGGGCGTCGCGGACACTCTCACGCGTCGGGTTCGGGCCGGCGGCCTTGATCGCGGTGGCGACCACGGTCATGTAGCTGTAACCCAGCGCAGCCCAGTTGTCGGCGTCCTTGCCAGTCTTGGCCTTGTAGGCAGCAGCGAAAGCCTGGGCAGCGGGCGTCGTGCCACCGGGAGTCCAGTCGGAGTTGAAGACCAGCCCCTCGACGGCAGCGCCACCGATCTGGACCAGCTGGGGAGACGACAGACCGGTCTGGCCGATCAGCTTGACGCTGGGCGGCAGGCCGGCCTGCTTCAGCTGGATCGCCAGGTTGGCAGCCGACGGGCCCAGGGTGAACAACATCACGCAATCCGGCTTGGCGGCCACGATGCGGGTCGCCACCGTGGAGAAGTCGGAATCGGCCTGCTTGATGCCCGAGCGGTCGACGATCTTCATGCCACGCTTCTCGGTGTGCTCGACGAAGATGCGCTCGAGGTCCACATAGGCCTCGTTGTCGGTGAACCGGATGGTCGCACAGTTCTTGACCTTGGCGACATCGATCGCGTAGTCGCCCAGCTGCGGCATCGTGATCACGGGCGGCTGGGCCGAGATGAAGCCCCAAGGGCCGGCATTGAGCAGCGCCACCGCGTTGGTCATGGCCTTCATGCCGATCTTGGCATCGTTGGCCACGCCGGCAGAAGGAATGGCTTCCGGAGCGGTCGTGGGGCCAAGGATGAACAGGACGCTCGGGTCTGCAGCATACCGCGTGACCGCGGCCATGGCCTGCGGGCGCGCGGACGCGCTGTCGGCGATCTCGAGGACGATCTTGTCAGCGCCCAGGAAACCCTTGGCATTGAGCTCTTCTGCAGCGAACTTCATGCCGTCTGCGGCAGGCACGCCCACGAAGGCGGCGCCACCGGTCAGCGCCTGCAGGATGACGATCTTGCGATCAGCGGCCTGCGCAGCGTGGGCAGCCAGGGCCATGCCCGCCGCCACAGCGAGATATTTGAAAACATGCTTCTTGGAACTCATGGAACCGTCTCCTGGTTGTGTTTGAAAGAAATAACGGGAATGAAATTATATTTTTTACGCACTATCCATATATTTCGTGACAGTGTCAAGGGTGTTTACGCGTACTCGGCCTGCGCCTGCAGCACCGGACGCGGCGCGCAGGAGATGTATTCGGCGAGTACATCGCCCTGCACGGTGACATGGCCCCGCATCAGGGTATAGGCCTCATCCGCATTGCCGGCATCGAGCAGGCCAAGCAGCACCTTGTGGTCCTCGTTGTTGGCCTCCTGGCGGCCCTTGGAGCGCAACTGGAACATGCGGTAGGGATTGAGCCGGACCGCGAGGTTGCGGGTGGTTTCGAACAGCACGTCATTGTGCGTCGCACGCCATATCGCCACATGGAACCGGATGCCCTGGCGGCCGAATTCGTCGTCGTCACCGGCGGCCAGCGCTGCATCCGAAGCCTCCTGGATGCCCGCCAGCGCCTCGCGCTCCTGGGGGGTGATGCGCCGGGTGGCCAGACGGGCACAGATGGCTTCGAGTTCGGACAGGGTCTCGAACATCTGGATCAGCCGGCGTACATCGAGCGGCGCCACCACCGCACGCTGGCGCGCGGGCTTCTCGACCAGGCCGGCCTCGATCAGTTGCAGCAATGCCTCGCGGACCGGCGTGCGGGACACCGAGAAACGCTTGGCGATGGCGTCTTCGTCGAGCGGGGTTGCAGGCGCGAGGCTGCCGGCAAAGATTTCCTTCTCCAGAGCGCTGCGCACGATCTCGCATTGGGTGAGCTTCTTGACATCCTGCGGCTTGCCACGCCCGCGTGGCCGGCCCGGTCTGGCCACGGAGGTGCCGGTGGACGGCGCATTTTCGGCGGCTCTTGACTGCATTCGTGTCTTCTCAATATATTCAGGGGCGCAGCTATTTATACAATATTGCACTATGATGTCGCAAAAATATATTGTGAGACATCGCCCCTGATCTGGCAAGCACCACATGCTGACCTTTCCGCACTTCGAACCCCACTTTCCCCGGGCGCACTGGACACTGCCACATGTGCTGGAGCATCAGGCGCAGCACCGCGCGCAGCGGCCCTTCCTGTCCTGGACCGACGCCGGGCCGGCGCTGACCTATGCCGAGGTCAACGCCCGGGTGAACCGGCTGGCGCACGGCATGGCAGCCTTTGGCATCGCCCGGCGCGAGCATGTCGGCATCCTGCTGCCCAACTGCCTGGAGTTCCTGTTCGCCTGGTTCGCGTTGAACAAGCTCGGTGCGGTCGAGGTGGCCATCAGTGATGCCTACAAGGGCAGCTTTCTCGCGCACCCCCTGCAACTGTCGCAGTCGCGCATACTTATCACCACGGCCACGCTGGCACAGCGCCTGGTGGACATCGAGGACCAGATCCCGATCGAGACCATCGTGCTGGTGACCGAACCCGGCGCCGACCCGGCTGTCCTGCCACCGGCCTTCCGCAGGATCCGCCTGCACCGGTTCGCCGACCTCTGCTCGGACAATGCCGAAAACCCGCCGGACATCACCACGCCACAGGACCCTGCGGCAGTGCTGCTGACCTCCGGAACCACCGGGCCCTCCAAGGGCGTGGTGATGCCGCATTCGCAGTTCTACTTCTTTGCCGAGGAGGACGTCCAGCTGATGCGCCTGAAGGAAGACGATGTCTACATGACCGGCTTCCCGCTCTTTCACGGCAATGCCCAGTTCCTGACGGTCTACCCGAGCATGATCGCCGGCGCGCACTGTGTGCTGTACCCGCGCTTCAGCGCCTCGGACTGGGCCGGCCGCGCGCGGCGCAGCGGTGCCACGGTGACCAACCTGCTGGGTGCCACGCTGGCCTTCATCTGCGCACAGCCGCCCTCACCCGATGACCGCGCCCACAAGATCCGCTGCATCTATGCAGCGCCGCTGTCGACCGACCTGGCCGGGCCGTTCTCCGAGCGCTTCGGCGTGCGGGAGTTTGTGGACGGCTTTGGCCAGACGGAGATTTCCAACGTCTTCATGACGCCCCCGGGCGCACCGCGTCCGCCCGGTGCCAGCGGCGTGCTGGTGGACCAATGGTTCGAGGTCCGGCTGGCCGACCCCGAGACCGGTGAACCGGTGCCCGAAGGCCAGGCCGGCGAGTTGTGGGTGCGCCACAAGCATCCGGGCATCATCTCCACCGAGTACCTGGGCATGCCCGACAAGACCATCGAGTCGCGCCGCGACCTCTGGTTCCACACCGGGGATGCGCTGCGCCGCGATGCCCAGGGCTGGTATTACTTCGTCGACCGCGTCAAGGACGCCCTGCGCCGTCGCGGCGAGAACATCTCGTCCTTCGAGGTCGAGGCTGTGCTGCGCAGCCATGCCAGCGTGGCGGACTGCGCGGTGATCGGGGTGGCCGCCGACGAGAAGGCCGGCGAAGACGAGGTGATGGCCTTCATCGTGCCGCGCGAGAGCCAGGTCCTGGACTACGCGGCGATCTCGGCCTGGTGCGATGCCCGCATGCCGGCCTTCATGATTCCGCGTTATTTCGACCAGCTCAAGGAACTGCCGCGCACGCCCACCGAAAAGGTCCGCAAGAAGGAGCTGCGCGAACGTGGCGTCGGCCCCCAGACCTGGGACCGCACCCGCCACCTGGCCCAGACACCGAAGACCTGAGAAGCGCGCCACCATGACCAGCCCGAACGACGTCCTGCTGCTGGAGCTGCACGAGAAGGTGGCGGTGGTCACGCTCAACCGGCCCGAAGTCGGCAATGCATTCAACGAAGCGATCCGCCTGGGCCTGCCGGCCATGCTGGAGCAGCTCGACCAGGACGATGCTTGCGCGGCCATCCTGCTGACCGGCGCCGGCGAACGTGGTTTCTGTGCCGGCGCCGACATCAAGGAAGGCCGCACCGTGGGCACCTCGGTGCAGGAGCGCCGCCGCCTGCAAAACAATGCCTGGATCGACCGCGTGGCCCGCATTTCCAAGCCGGTGGTGGCCGCCCTGCATGGGTACTGCCTGGGCGGTGGGCTGGAGCTTGCGCTGGCCTGCGACATCCGCATTGCGGCCCCGGGCGCGCAGTTCGGACTGCCCGAAACCGGCCTGGGCCTGATCCCCGGCGGCGGCGGCACGCAACGCCTGCCACGCCTGATCGGCCTGGGCCGCGCGATGGACATGATGCTGACCGGAGAACGCATCGACGCCCAGGAGGCCCTGCGCATCGGCCTGGTCTCGCGCCTGGCTGCGGACCGCGGCACGCTGCTGGCCGAGGGCCGCGCCATCGCCCAGCGCATCGCGTCGCGCCCGCCCACGGCCACGGCCTACGCCAAGGAAGCCGCGCGTGCCGGCATCGAGATGGACCTGCAGGCCGGCCTCACGCTCGAAAAAACACTGTTCTCGCTGCTGATGTCCACCACGGACCGCGCCGAGGCCGCACTCGCATTCAAAGAAAAGCGCCCCCCGCGCTTCACAGGTACTTGAGGAGACACCTACCATGACAATCCAGGATCCGATCGTGGTCGTGGGCGCCGGGCTGATGGGCACCGGCATTGCCCACGGCTTCATCGCCAGCGGCCATGCGGTCACGCTGGTCGACAACCAGCCGGCTGCGCTGGAGCGCGCGAAGACCGGGATCGGCAAGATACTGGCTGACGGCGTGCGGCTGGGCAAGTCGACCGAGGCCGATGCCAGCGCCGCGATGGCCCGCCTGCAATTGGCCCCGGGCCTGTCGGGCGCGCCAGCCCACACGCAGCTGGTGGTGGAAACCGCCACCGAGAAGCTCGACATCAAGCAGGCCATCATGCGCGAGGCCGAAGGCCTGTTCGGCCCCGACGCGGTGCTCGCCACCAACACCTCGGCCCTGAGCATCACCGAGATCGCCGCCGCCATCAAGACGCCGAAGCGGGTCATCGGCATGCACTTCTTCAACCCGGTGCACAAGATGAAGCTGGTGGAGCTGGTGCGGGGGCTGGAGACCAGCACCGACACCGTCACCCGCGTGCAGGCCTGGGTGGCCGCCATCGGCAAGACCTCGATCGAGGTCAACGAGGCGCCGGGTTTCACGACCAGCCGCATCTCGGCCCTGCTGGGCAATGAGGCGATGTACATGCTGGCGGAGGGTGTGGCCAAGGCCGAGGACATCGACACCTCGCTGCGCATGGCCTTCAACCACCCGATGGGCCCGCTGGAACTCGGCGACCTGACCGGCTGGGACACCCGGCTGGCCGTGCTGCAATACCTGCACCAGACCCTGGGTGAAAAATTCCGTCCCTGCCCGCTGATCATCAAGCTGGTCAAGTCCGGGCGGCATGGTCGCAAGACCGGCCGCGGCATCTATGAATACGATGCCCAGGGCCAGAAGGTTCCCAACTCCGGAATAAGGCCGTTCTGATGCGCGACGTCGTCATTGTCGAGGCCGCCCGTACCCCCGT
>JBIKTP010000506.1:0-3175 GCA_044348035.1 Burkholderiaceae bacterium | reverse complement strand
TCCGGCAAGACCAGCGTGCTGCGCTGCGTGGCGGGCCTGGAGCGGGCGCGCGCCGCGCGGGTCGTGGTGGGTGGCGAGGTCTGGCAGGACGATGCCGCCCGCGTGTTCCTGCCCACGCACCGCCGGGCGCTCGGGTATGTGTTCCAGGAGGCCAGCCTTTTCGAGCACCTGGACGTGCGGGGCAACCTGCACTATGGCCTGCGCCGCTCCGGCTCGGCACAGGCCGCACAGACCTTGCAGGCGGCGATCGGCCTGCTGGGCATCGCCGATCTGCTGGACCGGCGACCGGACGCCTTGTCTGGCGGCGAACGCCAGCGTGTCGCCATCGCGCGCGCACTCGCCACGGCACCCAGGCTGCTTTTGCTGGACGAGCCCATGGCTGCGCTGGACCAGGCGCGCCGCCAGGAGATCCTGCCGTGGCTGGAGCGCATGCGCGACGAACTGCATATCCCGATGCTGTACGTCACCCACTCGGCCGACGAACTCGCCCGCCTGGCCGACCATCTGGTGGTGCTGGATCGCGGCCGGGTGAAGGGTACGGGGCCGGCAGACGAGGTGCTGGCCGCCATCGACAGCCCGGTGGTGGTCGGCGACGATGCCGGCGCCCTGCTGCAGGGCCGGCTGGCCGAGCGCGATGTGCGGTGGCAGCTGGCCCGGGTGGATTTCCCCGGTGGCGCCCTGTGGCTGCGCGACAGCGGTGTGCCGGTCGGACGCGCGGTGCGCCTGCGCGTGCTGGCGCGCGACGTGAGCCTGACCACCGAGGAACCGCGCCACACCAGCATCCAGAACCACCTGCCGTGCCGGATCGAGTCCATGGCGCCGGACGCCCATGCGTCGCAGGTGCTGGTGCGGGTGGTGTGCGGCGAGTCGGTTCTGCTGGCGCGCATCACCCGCCGCGCGGTGGATGCGCTGGGCCTGCACGCCGGCAGCGCCGCCTGGGCGCAGGTGAAGTCGGTGGCGCTGGTGCAGTGAGAGGGCTCAGGCCGCGAGTGCTTCCTTCACCGGCTCGAATGTGAAATTGCGGTAGCCGTCCTGTGCCGCGAGCGTGCAGTGTTCCCGGTATTTCTGGAAGCCGCCGGTGTACATGTACAGCCCCCCCTGTTTGCCGCTCACATTCGCCCCGACGTACCAGGTCTTCGCCTTGGTCAGCAAGGAGCGCTGGGCGAGTTGGTAGACATGCTCCATCCAGCGGGCTTCGGCCTCGGCAGTGGGCTCGACGGCCGCCAGGCCGTTCTTTTGCATGTGGCGGATCAGGTCGGCGTGCCAGTCGACATCGTTCTCGCTGATGCGCACGATGTGGGCCAGTGCGGCCGGGCCGTTCGGGCCGGTGGTCATGAAAAGGTTGGGGAAGCCCGGCATCATCAGGCCGAGGTAGGAGCGCGCGCCTTCCTTCCAGTGCTGGTTCACCGTGTGGCCGTCGCGGCCCACCACGTCGAAGGCCAGCAGGGCGCCGGTCAGCCCGTCGTAGCCGGTGGCCAGGATCAGCATGTCGAGTTCGATCTCGCCGGAGGGCGTGCGCACACCTTTCTCGGTGATCTCCAGGATCGGGTCTTCCAGGCAGTCGACCAGGTGCACGTTGGGCTGGTTGTAGGTCTCGTAGTAGGTGTTGTCCAGACAGGGCCGGCGCGCGAAGATCGGGTAGCCCTTGGGCTTGAGCTTCTCGGCGGTGACCGGGTCCTTCACCACTTCGCCGATCTTGCCGCGCACGAACTCGGCCACGTGTTCGTTGGCCTCGGGGTTGATCAGCAGGTCGGCGAAGGTGCCGAGCATCGCCAGGCCGCCGTTCTTCCAGGAATCTTCGAGCAGCGTCTTGCGTTGTGCCGGTGTCACGCTGAAGAAGGCCCGGGTGGACTGCGGGCGCAACCCGCCGACAGCGCTGTTGCGCGAGATCTCGCGCATGACCGGGTAGTTGCGCTTGACCTCGGCCACATAGTCGGGCTCGAGCGTCTGGTTGCGCATCGGCATCGTGAAGCTGGGCGTGCGCTGGTAGACGAAGAGTTCGCCCACCTGCGGACCGATCGCCTGCACGATCTGGATGCCGGTCGAGCCGGTGCCGATCACGCCCACCCGCTTGCCGGCGTAGGACACCGGCGTGTGCGGCCACCTGGCAGCGCGCAGCAACTCGCCCTTGTAGCGCTCGATCCCTGGAATCTCGGGGTCCTTGGGCACCGACAGCGGGCCGGTGGCCATCACGCAGTAGGTGGCCTCGAAGGTCTCGCCGCGGCTGGTGCTGACCTTCCACACCGCCTGATCTTCGTCCCAGGCCGCGCGGGTGACGCGGGTATTGAACTGGATGTTCTTGCGCAGGTCGAGCCGGTCGGCCACGAAGTTGAAATAGGCCAGCAGCTCCGGCTGGGCGGCGAACTGCTCCGACCAGGTCCATTCCTGCTCGATCTCGCGCGAAAAGGAAAAGCTGTAGTCGATGCTGGGCAGGTCGACGCGGGCGCCGGGATAACGGTTCCAGTACCAGACACCGCCCACATCGCCGCCGGTCTCGAAGCCCTGCACCTGCAGGCCCATCTCGCGGAATTTGTAGACGGCGTACATGCCGCCGAAGCCGGCGCCGACGACCGCCACGTCGATGCGGCGGGGGCTTGCGGTGGTGGTGCGGGACGTCACGGGGGCAATGTCGGCGTGGGCGGGCATGGGAGTCTCCAGAGGGTCATGGCGTTGTCGATGGCGGGAAGGTCGCGGCCTGGCCGGTCGCCACCGGCGGGCAGGCACCCTCAGCAATATACGGAGTCCGCCATCACATCCATGATTTCACGGCCCCTTGCAAATCTCCACCATCTTTGAGCCAGCGGCCAGCTCAGGTGTCGCCAGGTGGTAGCTACTGCGAAAAAACCCCACGACCCGTCAACCCCAGGACCGGGTCAACATCTCGTCCAATGCATCGGCGATCACCTGGCCCTCCTGCGCCAGCGATCCGACCGCCTCGCCCAATTGATCAAGGGCCACCGAGACCATGTCCAACGGATGAAGGACTACGCGAGCCCCTTTGATGACAAAGACCGGGTTCATCCTGGCGCCCACGGTGGGCGTGTTCCGTGGAAGCAGGGTCTGCCGCACCAGTGGAACCACCACCCGTCGGCGGTAGCGGTCGAACTGCGCCGACTGGACAACCACCACATAGGGAATCGAATCACGCAACGCTCCCTTGTTGCGATGGACATCG
>JBIKTP010000505.1:0-3178 GCA_044348035.1 Burkholderiaceae bacterium | reverse complement strand
CCGCCCGGGCGCGGCGTGTGGCAGGCAGGGAGCAAGCAAGGGGATCATGTGATGGACGAAAAGGCAGCACTGCAGCAGGAATGGGTCACGCTGCAGAACAACCACGAGCGCTACGAGTCTGGCAGCTTGGCCATCAAGCTGGTGGCGGTGGTGCTGGTCTGCGTGGGGGTCGCGTTCGAGCTGGAGGCCTGGTTCGTGGGCCTGTTCGTGCTGGTCCTGTGGTTGCAGGAGGGCATCTTCAAGACCTGGCAGTCCCGCCTCGGTGAGCGCCTGCTGCAGCTGGAGGGCCTGATCGCGCAGGACTCGCCCCCTGCCGGTGCGGCATTCCAGCTGCATAGCGGCTGGGTCGCCCGGCGTGCCGGCAGCAAGGGCCTGCTGGCGGAATATGCGGCCAGTGCGGCCCGCCCGACGGTCGCTTTTCCCTATGCGGTGCTGTTGATCGTCCTGGTGCTGCTGGCGCAAGGCTGAGCGTGCGCGCGCGTTGTCGGCGCTTGCGCTGAAGGGCGCAGCCCGGCATGGGCGGCAGATGTCTGTGGGGTGTCCCCAAGCCTGCACAGACGGCGCGGATCGACATATACTGGTATTTCATCCAGTATTTTGATGCCTTCACGTTCATGTCCGCCTTGCCTGTTCCCGTGGCCGATTCTGGCGCCGTCTGGCGTGCTGACGCCCTGGCGCGCCCGGCCGGTGTGGTGCTGGCCACCGGGCACGCACCGCTGGACGCGCAATTGCCCGGCGGCGGCTGGCCGGTCGGCGCACTGGTCGAGATCCTGCAGGCCCACAGCGGCCAGAATGAATGGCGCCTGCTGCTGCCGGCCCTGGCCCGGGCCCCGGCGGGCCCGGTGCTGCTGGTGGGTGCGCCGCATCCACCCTTCGGGCCCGGGCTCTTCGCCCAGGGCCTGGTACCCGAGCGTCTGTTGTGGGTCACCGCCGGCCCACCCGCCGCCCGCATGTGGGCCTGCGAGCAGGCGCTGCGCTGTGCCGATGTGGCTGCCGTTCTGGCCTGGCTGCCGCAGGCCCGTGCCGACCAGCTGCGCCGCCTGCAGATGGCCGCCAGCGAACATGCCAAGCTGCTGTTCGTGATGCGCCCCGCCCGGGCCCGTGCCGAATCTTCCCCTGCCGTGCTGCGGCTGCAGGTCGGCTTGCAACCCGACAGCGACGCCCTGCAGGTCGAGATCTTCAAGCGCCGCGGGCCGCCGGTGGACCAGCCCTTGCACATGCCGGCACGCCACGGCCGCCTGGCCGCCGTGCTGGCGCGCAGTGCCGGACGGGCCGCTCGCCGGCTGGCACAGGTGCAGCCGATGGCAGCCGCCAGTGGTCTGCCGACGCAGGAGCCCTGCGATGTTCTGGATCGCCCTGTGGCCCCGGCCTGACGCGCCGGACGCGGCGGTGGAGGCCCTGCCGCAGGACGCCACCGCCGCCCTGGGCTGGTGGGCGCTGCAGTTCACGCCGCGCGTGGCGCAGCTCGGGCAGGCCGTGCTGCTCGAGGTGTCTGCCAGCGAGCGCCTGTTCGGCGGGCGCGATGCGCTGCTGGGGCACCTGCTGCAGGCCGTGCAGTCCGTGCTGCCGGTGCAGTCGGCGCATGCCCCCACCGCGCTGCTCGCGCTGGCCTATCTGCAGGTGGACACCCATAACGGGTACCTCACACCCGACCAGCTGCCGCTGGCCACGCTGGCCGAGGCGCGCGCGCACCTGCCCACGCTGGAGCGCATCGGTTGCCGGTACTGGGGCGACCTGCGGGCCTTGCCGCGCGGCGGTGTGGTACGCCGCTTCGGCGCCGCGCTGCTCGACGCACTGGACAGGGCCTATGGCCTGAAGCCCGAGGTCTACCCCTGGCTCGAGCTGCCCGAGGTGTTCGACATCCCGCTGGAACTCTCGGCCCAGGTCGAGGCCGCCCCCGCATTGCTGTTTGCCGCACGGCGCCTGCTCTCGCAACTGCAGGTGTGGCTGCAGGCGCGCCAGCGCGGCATCCTGGCGCTCGAGCTGGGCTGGCAGATGGACGCGCGGCGCAACACCGCCACCCATGGCAGCCTGGTGGTGCGCACGGCGCAACCCACGCGCGACATGGGCCACCTGCAGCGCCTGCTGGGCGAACACCTGGAGCGCACCACCTTGCCAGCGCCGGCGCTGTACCTGCGCATGCGCTCCATCGAGACCGCCCCGCTGTCCGGTGCCAGCGCCAGCCTGCTGCCCGACGAACTCCGCCAGGGCGACAGCCTGCACCACCTGCTGGAGCGGCTGAGCGCCCGCCTGGGTCCCGAACAGGTGCTGCGGGCCGTGCCGCGCGCCGACCACCGGCCGGAGTGCATGCAGCGCTGGGAGCCGGCCGCCGCCGACCGGCCGGATGCAACGCCCGCATCCGGCAGCAGGCCCGCAGGCACTGCAGCCAGGAAACGCAAATCCCAGGAGGCCGCAGACACCGCCCCCCCATGCGCCGGGCTCTACCCCACCTGGCTGCTCGCCACCCCGCTCAGGCTCGCCGTGCACCAGGACCGCCCGATCTACCAGGGTCCGCTGACCCTGCTGGTCGGGCCGCAGCGGCTCGAGGCCGGCTGGTGGGGGACGGGTGCCCCTGCGCCCGCCGCGGTCACGCTGCGCGACTACTTCCTGGCCCGCAGCGAGCAGGCCGGGGTGTTGTGGATCTACCGTGAGCGGCTGGCAGCAGGCGCACAGCTGGCGGACTCTTCGGCGCAGCAGCCGGGCAGCCAGTGGTATTTGCAGGGCTTGTTCGGGTGAAGCGCAGCACCCGGAGTGACGGTTATGGGCCCAGCACTTCCCAGCGCTCCAGCGCCTGCAGCAGCGCATCGTCGATCTCCGCATTGCGCTGGGCCAGGGCGGCGGCGCGGGTCGGGTCGGTGGCGTACAGGCTGCCGTCGGCCAGGCGGGTGTTGATGCCGGCCTGCTCGGTTTCAAGGGATTCGATCAACGCGGGCAGGGCCTCGAGTTCGCGCTGCTCCTTGTAGCTGAGTTTCCTGCGCTGCGCGGGTGCGGCGGCGGGCAGGGGCGCCGATGCGGGGGCGTTCGCGCCACGGCCGGCCGGCACTGTGGCCGGCGCAGCCTGAGCCGCTGCGGCGATCGCCTGCGCGCGGCGCGACTGCGTCAGCCAGTCCTGCACGCCGCCTTCGTATTCGCGCCAGCGGCCCTCGCCCTCGAAAGCGATGGTGCTGGTGACCACGTT
>JBIKTP010000504.1:0-3181 GCA_044348035.1 Burkholderiaceae bacterium | reverse complement strand
CGCGCGCATCGTTGACTACCTCTGGCATATCACGCTGCCCGTGACCGCGATGGTGCTGGGCAGCTTTGCGGTCACGGCCATGCTGACCAAGAACGCCTTTCTGGAGGAGATCCGCAAGCAGTATGTGGTGACAGCCCGTGCGAAGGGCCTGGATGAGCGTCGCGTGTTGTGGAAGCATGTGTTCCGCAATGCGCTCATCCCGATCATCACCGGCTTTCCAGCGGCCTTCGTGGGAGCGTTCTTCACGGGCTCGCTGCTGATCGAAACCCTGTTCTCGCTGGATGGTCTCGGGCTGCTGAGTTACGAGAGCGTGATCCGGCGCGATTACCCGGTGGTGCTGGGGACGCTGTTCCTGTTCACCCTCATCGGCCTGGTCACCAAGCTGATCTCCGACCTGTGTTACGTGTGGGTCGACCCGCGCGTGAAGTTCGACTGACATGATGGCCGCGCACCCTGTTACCGCACCCGTTCGCAGCGTGTCGCCTGGCCGGCGCGCCTGGCAGCGCTTCCGGCGCAACCGCCTGGGGTACTGGAGCCTGATCGCGTTTGTCACCCTGGTGCTGCTGAGCCTGTGCGCCGAGCTGGTCTCGAACGACCGGCCGCTGCTGGTGCGTTATGAAGGGCAGACCTACGTCCCGCTGCTCAAGGATTACTCCGAAAAAACCTTTGGCGGAGATTTCGACACCAATACCGACTACCTCGACCCCTTCATCCGGGAGCGCATCACGGCGGGTGACAACTGGGCGCTGTTCGCGCCCAACCCCTATGGTCCCAAGACCCTGAACTACTTTGCCAAGGAGCCCAACCCGTCGCGGCCCACCCGCGACAACCTGCTGGGCACCGACGACCGTGGCCGCGACCTGCTGGCGCAGCTGATCTACGGTTTTCGGGTCAGTGTGCTGTTCGCGCTCGCGCTGACGTTCACCGGTGTTCTTCTGGGGCTGGTAGCTGGTGCCGTGCAGGGCTTCTTTGGGGGCAAGATCGATCTGGCCTTCCAGCGCTTCATCGAGGTCTGGGGCTCGATGCCCGAGCTCTACCTGCTGATCATCTTCAGCGCGGTGTTCGCGCCCAGCCTGGCGCTGCTGCTGGTCCTGCTGAGCCTGTTCGGCTGGATGGGGCTGTCGGACTACGTGCGGGCCGAATTCCTGCGCAACCGCCAGCTCGATTACGTGCGGGCAGCGCGGGCCCTGGGGGTGAGCAACTGGCAGATCATCGTGCGCCATGTCCTGCCCAACAGCCTGACGCCGGTGGTGACCTTTCTGCCGTTTCGCATGAGTGGCGCGATCCTGGCGCTGACCTCGCTGGACTTCCTGGGCCTGGGTGTTCCGCCCGGAACACCCTCGCTGGGCGAGTTGCTGTCGCAGGGCAAGAACAACATCGACGCCTGGTGGATCTCCCTGTCGACCTTTGCGGTGCTGGTGGTCACCCTGTTGCTGCTGACCTTCATGGGCGATGCCTTGCGCGATGCCCTCGATCCGCGCAAGGTGGACCAGGACCCTGTCGCCGCACCGAAAGGCGGCAAGCCATGACACTGCTCGATGTGCGCGGGCTGCGTGTGGCCTTCGGCGGCAAGGATGTGGTGGGTGGCATCGACTTCTCGATTGCCCGCGGCGAGAAACTCGCGCTGGTCGGCGAGTCGGGCTCGGGCAAGACCGTGACCGCCCTGAGCCTGCTGCGCCTGGCGATGAATGCCCACTGCAGCGGCAGCGCGGTGTTTTCGCACGGCGCGGCGCCGGTGGACCTTCTCTCCATGCCCGAACGGGAACTGCGGGCCATCCGCGGTCAGGACATCGCGATGATCTTCCAGGAGCCCATGACGGCGCTCAACCCGCTGTTCACCGTGGGCGAGCAGATCGTGGAGGTCCTGCAGCTCAAGCAGGGGCTGGACCGCTCGCGCTGTGCTGCGGCCGCTGTCGACCTGCTGGCCAGCACCGGTATCCCGGACGCGCAGCGGCGCGCCGGCTCCTATCCGCACCAGTTGTCCGGCGGGCAGCGCCAGCGCGCGATGATCGCCATGGCGCTGGCCTGCAAGCCCGCGCTGCTGCTGGCGGACGAACCCACCACCGCCCTGGACGTGACCGTCCGCGGCCAGATCCTCGACCTTCTGGCCGACCTGCAGCGCGCCCATGGCATGGCCGTGCTGATGATCACGCACGACCTGAACCTGGTGCGCCGGTTTGCCGACCGGGTGGCCGTGATGGAGGCGGGTGACATCGTCGAGCAGGGGCCGGTGGCCGAGGTGTTCGCGCATCCGAAACATGTCTACACCCGCCGCCTGATCGACAGCCGCCCTGTGCGCCAGGTGGTCGAGGTGCCTGCGCCGGCTGCCGGTGCCGCTGCCCCGGCCGGTCTGCTGCAGGCCCGCCATCTGCAGGTCAGTTACCCGACACGCCTGCCGGGTATTCGCGGCTGGTTCGGCAAGGGCCGGTTCGTGGCCGTGAAGGACGCCAGCTTCACGCTGCCTGCGGGGCAGACGCTGGGCGTGATCGGCGAGTCCGGCTCGGGCAAGTCGACGCTGGCGCTGGCGGCCCTGGGGCTGCAGCCCTTCGAGGGGGACCTGCAGGTGGACGGGCAGGCCTGGGGACGGGATGGGCCGGCCGACAAGGCCCTGCGGCGCACCATGCAGGTGGTGTTCCAGGACCCTTTCTCGTCCCTCTCGCCGCGCATGACGGTCGAGGAGATCGTGGGAGAGGGCCTGCGTGTCCATGCGACCGAACTGCCGGCTGCCGGCCGTCAGGCCCGGGTGCTGGCCGCGCTCGCCGAAGTCGGCCTGACAGAGAGCCAGTTCCCCAATCTGCTGGGCCGCTACCCGCATGAGTTCTCGGGAGGCCAGCGCCAGCGCCTGGCGATCGCCCGGGCGCTGATCGTGGAGCCGCGACTGCTGGTGCTGGACGAACCCACCAGTGCCCTGGACGTGACCATCCAGAAGCAGGTGCTCGACCTGCTGCAGCGCCTGCAGCGTGAGCGGGGCCTTAGCTATCTGCTGATCACCCATGACGTGGACGTGATCCGGGCGATGGCCCACCATGTCATGGTTCTCAAGGACGGCGAGATCGTCGAGACCGGCCCGCTTGCCCAGGTGCTGGACCACCCGACGCACCCCTACACCCAGACCCTGGTGCGGTCCGCAGCCTGATCGGGCTGTTTTTGCTGCAAATAGCGCTTGCGGGGGCTTCAACGG
>JBIKTP010000503.1:0-3192 GCA_044348035.1 Burkholderiaceae bacterium | reverse complement strand
CCCTGCGCGCCGATGCCACTGGCAACGGCGACGGTGGACGCGTCATCGTCTGGTCGGACGACTACACCCAGGCGCATGGCACGGTCAGCGCGCGCGGCGGCTTGTCCGGCGGCAATGGCGGTTTTGTCGAGGTGTCCGGCAAACGCAGCCTGGCATTCAGCGCCGTGGTCGATACCCGCGCCCCGCTGGGCCTTACCGGAACCCTGTTGCTGGATCCTGACGACATCAACATCGAACTGAGCGGGGGCAGCTACACGGGCGATGTGCTCTTCGGCAGCGGGCCGCCAGTAATCTCCGCCGCCACCATCAATGCATCGCTGTCGAACGTCATCCTGCAGGCCAACGAGGACATCAATTTCAATGTGCCGGTCAGTCTGGCCAACCCTGGCGTTTCGCTGACGGCCCAAGCCGGCGGTTTTCTCAACGTCAATGGCAGCATCACGACCAAGGGGGGGGCCGTCAACCTGACTGCGGGCGATGCCGGCTCGGCAACCAACCCCAGCGAAGGCTCGCTCAATCTGAACCAGCCCATCGACACCACTGGTGGCGGCGCCTTTCCCGCTGGAGCCCCGGTCACGTTGACCTCCAACCTGTCGGACGTCGGCGGCAACAGCATCTCCATCAATGGCGGCATCAATGCCGGGTCCAGCCTGAGCTTCACAGCGGCCGGAGGGTTCACGGTCAATGCCCCCGTCAACGCGCTGGGCGCGATCAACGCCACCGTGATCAATGATTTCGTGACCACCATCAACAGGGATGTCATTGCCGGTGGCACCATGACGATGAACCTGGCCGGTGGCCTGGAGCTCCCGGCTGTCAACCAGTCCGCGCGCCTGGGTGCCGGCACGGGCCAGACCATCAACGCGAAGTACGTGGCGCTGACAGTCGCAGGTTCCGGCACCTCCGAGATCTACAACATGTCGGGGCCGCAGACGATCACGACCTCCGGGCAGAACGCCAATGGAGAGGGCCTCCTGATCCGCAACACCGGCAATGGCGACAACACGGCGGACATCTACAACAACGGGGGCGCTCAGACCATCACGGTCAACAATGCCAGCGCAGTGCGGATCCAGGGCATCTCGGGTGCCGCCGAGATTGGCAGCACCGGCGATCAGACGATCCTGATCCGGGGGAGCTCCAGCGCGAATGCGCTCGAGATCGGCAGCCCCATAGCAACCGGCTATTCCGAGGTGTGGGGCAACAACCAGACCATCACGGTGGGCGAGGCAGGGCAGTCCGGCAGCATCACGATTCGTGGCGGTGTGCTGGACGACTTCGACGCAGGCATCAACAATTACAGTGGCAACCAGACCATCAAGACCAGCGGCGTCATGGCCCTGTATGGCGGAGCAGCGGCAGGCGCGGGGGCAGATTGCGTCTTTGGGTCGGGCGTTCATGGCGGGTCCTGCGCGTACATTGCGTCCGACACCGGCGCGCAGACCCTCGTGGCCGGTGACATCCGCCTGTTCGGGGGAACTGCCGGCAGTCTCAATTCGGCCGCAATCGTCAACTTTGCATCCACCGGGTCCCAGTTGCTGGAGATCGAAGGCGGCGGGGATCTGCTCCTGTCGGGCGGTGGCGGCGGCGGCACCGGCAACAAGGCGGTTGTGAGGACCGGGGGTACCAGCCAGACGGTGAGTTTTCCGGCGGGGGGCGACCTGACCATAACCGGTGGTACCGTGGGCACGGCGCACCGGGCCCAGTTGCAGATGATCAACGCGTCCGGCACCCAAACCGTGTCTGGCGCAACCGGCATCCAGATCAGCGGGGGGCTGAGCGGCGGCGGGTTCGACGTCGGCAATCGGGCCCAGCTGACATCCTCCGGCAGCCAGGCCGTGTCGGTGGGCTCCGACGGCATCCAGCTGACGGGCGGCGGCGGCACAGGCCTGGCAACCGACAACGATGCGCAGATTTACCAAGGTGGCACGGTGGGCACCACGCAATCGATCACCGTCGGCGGTGGGGGCGTCATCCAGATGACAGGTGGCTCCTCCGAACGGGTCAACGTCGGGGGGGCCGGGCATGGCAGCCGCGCGCTGATCGAGGCGCTGGGCGATTCGCAGACGATCCACTTTGCTGCAGGCGGCGCAATCAACCTGACCGGCGGCACCCTTGGCAGCCGGGCCTTCGCCACCATCGTGGCCACCAACGGCTCGCAGTCCATCACCGGTGGCCCCAGCATCAGCCTGGTGGGCGGCGTGAGCGGCGGTTTTGCCAACGAAGGCAACCGGGCCCGCATCGGGGCCGCTGTTGGCGCGCAGACCATCGTCGCCAGCGACATCCTGTTGCAAGGAGGGTCCGGCGGCCTACAGAATGCGGCGCAGCTCTCGGGCGCAGCTGGGCAAAACATCACTGCCAGCGGTGGCATCACGCTGCTCGGTGGCAACGGATCGGACAACCATGCATCGATCAAGTCTTCGGGGCCCCAGCAAGTGACAGTGGGCAACGGGGGCATCTCGATGACCGGCGGCGGCGGCTCGCAGGCCGACAACTATGCCGTCATCGACCACGCCGGTTCGGTTGGCAACCAGTTGATCACGGTCAACGGCACTGGAAGCATCAGCCTGCAGGCGGGCTCGGCCTTGGGCGGCCAGAGCGAAGCGGCGATCCGCTCGGATATCGGCGCTGCCCAGACCATTCGCTTCACCGGCACGGGACTCGGGCGCGCGATCAACCTGACCGGCGGTACCGCCGGACCAGATTCCTATGCGGAAATCTACACCGGCTCGGGCGTGCAGCTCATCGAGGGCGCCGGGCTGATCACGCTGACGGGCGGCGCCAGCGGCGGGGGCGCGAGTTTTGGCGGGGGCGACACGCTGGGCAATTTGGCCGCTATCGTGGCCGACTCGAACCACCAGACCATCGTCGCCCGCGGCATGGTGCTGCAAGGGGGCGCAGGGGGGCTGAACAATTTTGCGGCCGTCTACGCCGGCGGCAACCAGTCGATCACGCTCGGTGCCGACGGACTTTTTCTGGCCGGCGGCAGCGGCGGCCCGTCAGACCTGAAAAACGCGGCCTTCGTCTGGAAAGGCAGCGATATTCCCGACACCACCCAGACCATCCGCATCGGCGGTGGTGGCACGGTCGCGCTGCTGGGCGGCTCGGCCAGCAGGGCCAATGTCGGTACCGACGCCGGCCTCGGCGGCTTGAGCAACGGTGCGTTCGCGGCGATCCGCTCCGAGGGTGTCG
>JBIKTP010000502.1:0-3203 GCA_044348035.1 Burkholderiaceae bacterium | reverse complement strand
GAGGACCGGGCCCATGCCGCGGCGAGGTCAAGGAGGAGCCCGCAGGGCGGGGGACACGAGTCGCGGCATGGGCCCGGTCCTCTCGGCTCGCCAGCCAAGTTGGCGAGGCATCCAGCCAAGCTGCCAAGGGGCCAGCCAAGCTGGCAGGAAACCAGCAGGCGTTCGACCGCCAGCCATGGGTCCGGACAAGCGCATGTTTACCGAAGCAGGACAACATCCCCCACATACCCGAGACTCTGCCCCCCCGTGTTGTCCGCGTCAGCCCCCACCGCGATCGCCAGCAGGGGCGGCACTGCCGTGGTCTCATGCCCAAAGGCGCGCAGGAAATCGGCCGACAGTGCGCGCTCGACCGAGGCCCAGCGGCCGGCCTGCGCCGGGCCCGAGGCGGCGACCACGTAGCGGACCCGCGGGCTGAACGCGTTGGCCAACTCGGTGCCCACGGGGAGCAGGCGGTCCCAGACGTAACACAGCGTGGCGGCGGGCAGCGGCTGGCGCGACAGGCTGCGGGCCATGCGCATCTTCGTGCGTTCCCCCAGGGGCAGGCCGTCCAGCGGCATGTCGAACAAGGCACATACCTTGAGCGCCACATCGTCGCCGGCCTTGGTGCGCAGGTCGGCAGCGCCCAGGGCCTGTTCCAGGGACCAGCGCCAGCGCAGCTGGCTGCCGGGCCCCGGGTTGACGCCTGGCATGTCGAGCACCAGATTCCCGTATGACGCGTTGGCCACCACCTGCAGCACATGGCTGCCGTCGCGTGGCTGAATGCTGAACTGCGTCACCGGCAGTTTCTGGCCGGGCAGGGCGGCAATGCGCCAGGGCGCTGCCGGTGCACCGGGCGCCATGGCGGAGAACGGCGGCAGCGTGACGGCCTGGGCATGGGCGGCAGCCGGGGCCAGCAGCACGGCGGACAAGAGGGTGTGCAGTCGGAGCATGTTGCTGCCACTATAGGGCCGGGCCCGGTAAGATGAACCTACTCCCCCCCACACCATAGGGTCGAAGCACCATGGGTCTGCCGCTGCCTGAAATGTCCGCACTGGACCTGCGCCGCCTGATCGGCGAGCGCCAGATCTCGCCGCTGGACCTGCTCGACGCCTGCATCGCCCGCATCGAGGCCTTCAACCCGGCGATCAACGCGGTATGCGCCACCGACTTCGAGCGCGCCCGGGCCGCAGCCCGGCGGGCGGAACAGCAGGTGATGCGCGGCGAGCCGCTCGGTGCGCTGCACGGTCTGCCGCTGGGCGTGAAGGACCTGCAGGACACCGCCGGGCTGCTGACCACCCACGGCAATATCGGCTTCCGGGGCCATGTGCCGGCCACCGACAACCTGATGGTGGCCCGCCTGCGCGCGGCCGGGGCCATCGTGACGGCCAAGACCAATGTGCCCGACATGGGGGCAGGCGCCAACACGCGCAATCCGGTGTGGGGTGCGACCGGCAATCCGTTCGACCCCCTGCGCAATGCCGGAGGGTCGTCGGGCGGGTCGGCGGCTGCGCTGGCCACCGACATGTTCCCCCTGTGTACCGGCTCGGACACCGGTGGTTCCCTGCGGATACCGGCCGCCCTGTGCGGTGTGGTGGGGCTGCGGCCCACGCCGGGGCTGGTCGCCAACGCGGCGCGGCCGCTGGGCTGGTCGGGCATCTCGGTGCTGGGCCCGATGGGGCGCAGCGTGGCGGACACGGCGCTGATGCTTTCGGCCTGCGTGGGCGCACATCCGCAGGACCCCTTGTCCTACCCCAGCCGGGGTGGCGACTTCTGGCCCTTGCCGCCGGTGGCGCTGGCGCAGTTGCGCGTGGCGACCACCGAAGACTTCGGCCTGTGCGTGGTCGAACCCGAGATTCGCCGCGTGTTCCGGCACCGGGTCGCCGCCATCGCTCCGCATGTGGCCTGCTGCGAGCCGGTGGACTTCGCGCTGGGTGATGCCGATCGCGCCTTCGACATCCTGCGCGCCGAGAGTTTCGTGGCCGGGTTCGCGGATGTGCTGCGCACGGCGCCCGACACCCTGGCGCCGAATGTGCGCGACAACCTGCGGATGGCGGCGTCCATCACGCTGGCCGACCGGGCCTGGGCCCACCTGGAGCAGACACGGGTGGCGCGCCGATTCGCCACCGTGCTGGAGCGCTTCGACCTGATCCTGGCGCCGGTGTCGCCCATGACGCCCTTCCCGTGGACGCAGCTCTACGCCACGCATGTCGATGGCCAGGCCATGAAGAACTACTACCACTGGCTGGCACTGACCTATGCGGTCACGCTGGCCACCAACCCGGCGCTGTCGCTGCCCTGCGGCGTGGACGAACACGGCATGCCCTTCGGCCTGCAGGTGATCGGGCATCTGCACCAGGATGCCCGCCTGCTGGCGGATGCCCAGGCGCTGGAACAGCTGTTTGCGGCCAGCCCTGCGCTGGCCCGGCCGCGGCCGGACCTGGAGAGCCTGCGCCAGCCCACGCCTTCGCTGCAGGAGATGGTGACCCACCCGCCCTTGCCCGGTGTGATGACGGGTGCCCTGTCCGGGAGCACGGCAGTGTGAGAGGGCGCCAGCGGCCTGCTACCCTTGCACCATGACACCCGCCGCCTTCCAGTCGCCCCTGTGCCTGCCGCTGAACGCCGCGCTGGTGGGTGCCCTGGCGCGGATGACCGAGGCCATCGGCAGTGCCGACTGGTTCGATGCCGTGCTCAACCTGCTGGGCACGGTGTGTGTGATCGACTCCGGCGGCGCGATGGTCTACCACCGCGAGCAGCGGCCGCGGCGTATCCTGCACCGTTTCGACCCGTCCGAGCGCGCACTGCCAGAGGACGCCTACCTGTCGGGCCCCTACGTGCTCGACCCGCATTACCAGCTGTTTGCCTCGGGCTGCCCGAATGGCGTGCACCGGCTGACCGACATCGCGCCCGATGATTTTTTCCAGAGCGAGTATTACCGGGTGTTCTATTCGCAGATCGGGCTGTCGGATTCGATCGAGCTGCTGTGGCGCATCGACGACGGCAGCGCGCTCAACATTTTCATCGAACGCAGCATCCGCAACCCGAAGTTCCAGGTCGCGGACATGATCGCCATCAACCTGCTGCTGCCGGTGATCTTCGCGTCTGCCGCGCGGCACCATGAACTGACCGCCGCAGCCTCGCGCCGCGACACCGACAACCAGACCCACCGCAAGGTGCAGAGCACGATCGAGAACTTCGCCAGCTCGCTGCTGACCCAGCGCGAGCGC
>JBIKTP010000038.1:0-9847 GCA_044348035.1 Burkholderiaceae bacterium | reverse complement strand
CGCCATGCTCAAGGTGCTGGCGGGTGCCTACCCGCCGTTCCAGGTGACTGCGCTGCGCGGTCTCATGGCCGTGCCCTGGGTGCTGGGGTATGTCCTTTGGCGGCGCGAGCTCGGTGTGGTGTTCAGCCGCCGCCTGCAGTGGCGGCTGCACCTTCTGCGCGGGGTGATCGGCGTGCTGATGATGGCCCTGTTCACCTTCGGGCTGCAGACCCTGGGCCTGGCCGAGGCTTACACGCTGACTTTTGTGGCCCCCCTGCTGATCACGGTGCTGGCGGTGCCGCTGCTGCAGGAGGCGGCCCTGCCGCGCCACTGGGTGGCCATAGCGGTCGGCCTGTGCGGCGTCATCGTCGCGCTGCGGCCCGACCAGGACGCGTTTTTCTCGATGGGCTCGGTGGCGATCCTGGCGGCGGCGGCGTGTTATGCCCTGTCCACGGTGCTCGGGCGGCTGATCAGCCGAACCGAGCCCAGCGTCACGCTGGTGTTCTGGACGACCTTCAGCCTGACCGTCGGCGGCAGTGTGCTGGGAGCCGCCAGCTGGGTCGACATCCAGGCGGCCCACTGGCCGGTGCTGGTCGGTCTGGGCGTGACCGGCACGCTCGCGCAGCTGTGCATCACCGAGGCCTTTCGCCACGGACAGGCGTCGGCAGTGGCGCCCTTCGAGTACTCGGCACTGGTCTGGGCGGTGGCGCTGGACTGGCTGATCTGGCGCGCGGTTCCGGATGCCTATACGCTGGGTGGCGGTGCGATCATCATTGCCAGCGGCATCTATCTGATCCGCCGTGAGGCGCCCAGGGTGGTGGTTCTGCCGCCATGACCGATCCGCTCGCTCCCCTGCATGAATTTGCCAGCCAGCATCCGCGCTGGGTGGTCTTGACCGGTGCCGGCTGCAGCACGGCCGCAGGTATCCCGGACTACCGCGACGCCAACGGCGCCTGGAAACGCAGCGAACCCATGCGCTACCAGGTGTTCGTCTCCGACGCGCACGCCCGCCAGCGCTATTGGGCGCGCAGCATGATCGGCTGGCGCACCATGTCGCAGGCCCGTCCGACCCTGGCCCACCGCGCGTTGGCGGCGCTGGGCGAACAAGGCCGCATCGCGTTGCTGGTGACGCAGAACGTCGACGGACTGCACGATGCCGCAGGCAGTCGCGGGGTGGTGGACCTGCACGGGCGGATCGACACCGTCTGTTGCCTGGCCTGTGGCGCGCGTTCGCCCCGCGCAGTGCTGCAGCAGGCCCTGTTGCGGCGCAACCCTGCGTGGGCCGCGCTGCATGCGCACACCGCACCCGACGGAGATGCCGATCTGGAGCGGCAGGATTTCCACCAGTTCGACGTCCCCGCGTGCGCGCAGTGCGGCGGCACGCTCAAGCCCGACGTGGTCTTTTTCGGCGAGACCGTGCCGCGCGAGCGGGTGGCGGCCGTACGCTCTGCCCTGGCCGGGGCGGATGCCCTGCTGGTGGCCGGCTCGTCGCTGATGGTCTATTCCGGGTACCGCTTCGTGGAAGACGCCGTGGCGGCCGGCAAACCCGTGGTGGTGGTCAACCAGGGCCGCACCCGCGCCGATACGGTGCTCACGCTGAAGGTGGAGCAGGAAGTGGGGCAGGCGCTCGCGGCGCTGGCAGCGCAAGCCCTGGCAGCAGCACCCCGCGCTCGAACGCCTGGGCTGCCAGAGGCCGGCTGAACAGGTAGCCCTGGCCCTGCAGGCAGCCGAGTGCCGCAAGCTGCTGGCGGGTGGCCTCGTCTTCGATGCCCTCGGCGGTGGTGGTCAGGTTCAGGCTGCGCGCAATCTGGATGATGGCCGATACGATGGCGCGCTCCTGGGGGCCGTCCATCAGGCGGCGCACGAAGGACTGGTCGATCTTGAGCTTGTCGATCGAGAAGCGCTGCAGGTAGGACAGGTTGGAGTACCCGGTGCCGAAATCGTCGATCGAGATGCGGATGCCCAGGTCCTTGAGCCCCTGCAGCGCGAGGATGAACTTCTCCGAATCCTGGACGAGGGTGGATTCGGTGACTTCCAGCTCCAGGCTGTCGGGGGCCAGGCCCGAGTCACCCAGCGCCTCGCGGATGACCGTCTCCAGGGTGCCCCGGCGGAACTGCACCGGCGAGAGGTTGACCGCCATCACGAAATGCGGATGGCCGGCACGGCGCCAGGCCACCATCTGGCGGCAGGCTTCGCGAATCACCCACTCGCCGATGTCGACGATCAGGCCGGATTTTTCGGCGGCGGGAATGAACAGCGCGGGTGGTACCAGGCTGCCATCCGCGCTTCGCCAACGCACCAGGGCCTCGGCTGCCACCAGGCGGCCGGTGTGGATGTCCACCACCGGCTGGTAGTGCAGCACGAATTCCTGCCGCGCGAGCGCGGTCCGCAGGCCAGCCACGAACTGCAGGTTTTCCTGCATGCGGGTGTTCATGGACGCGTCGTAGAAGCGGTACAGGTTGCGCCCGGCATCCTTCGCGTGGTAGACGCTGATGTCGGCATGGCGCAGCAGGGTTTCGAAGTCGGCGCCGTTGTGCGGGTACACCGCGATGCCGATGGAGCAGGAACTGGAGACCTCGGTGCCACCCACGACAAAGTGTTCTCCCATGCACGTCAGCACCTTGTCTGCCACCGTGGAGACCCAGTCTGGCTGCGTCACATCGGTGATGCCCATCAGGAATTCGTCGCCGCCCTGGCGCGCGACCACGTCGGACTGGCGCACGGTATCACGCAGGCGCTGCGCGACCTGGCGCAGGAAGTCGTCACCGGCGGTATGGCCCAGCGAATCGTTGATGGCCTTGAAGTTGTCCAGGTCCACGAACAGCAAGGCGACCTGGGTGCCATTGCGCTGTGCCTGGGCCATCGCCTGCTCGATGCGGCTGCGCCCCAGCAGACGGTTGGGCAGCTGGGTCAGCGCGTCATGCTGCGAGAGGTGGGTGAGGTCCTGCTGGGATTGTGCGTACTGTGCGATCTGCACGTTCAGCCGCCCCAGTGCCTTGTGCAGGTCCCCGACCATCACCCACACGGCGAAGCCGCTGATGAGCAGGATCACGGTGGTGTCCAGCGCGCGATTGGCAAGGGCGTCGGGTCGGGTGTCGAAGCGCATCCCGTAGAGCGTGCTGAGCAGCAGCAGTGCAATCACTGCCAGCATGGCCAGCAACAGGCGCACCACATGGGCGGGCTTGGTGAGAAGGCCGGCCGAGATCATCACGGCGGGGAAGGTCAGCAGCGCGGAATCCCGCAGCCCCTCGCCGTTCCACATCAGCAGGCTGACCATGGCGGTCAGCGCGAAGACCAGCAGCAGGTTGGCGGACTCGGTGGCGCCACGCCGGTTCATCAACTGGCACAACAGCATGGTCGTGATTCCGGCACCCATGATGGCGGCGTCATTCCACTGCTCCGTGATCAGCGCGCGCAGCGCGATGATCGCCAGGCCCGCCATCGTCAGGCTCGAGATCTGCACCAGCCGGCGGCCGCGAAACGCCAGCTCGGCGGTGTCCAGGGGCTCTGCCGGTCGCTGCATGTCAGGCGGACGCCGCCAGTGCGTCGGCTGCAAACGGCAGCAGGAACTCCCGGCTGCGGTGCGCCGGTGCATCGAGCCAGTCGCCAAACGCCGCCTCGGGCAGGATCACCACCATCCGCTTTTCATCTTCCGGCCTGTGAAAGCAGCGCATCAGCGCGTGGTCCCCGGCCGGGATGGTCAGCATGGTGTAGCTGTGCACCAGGGCGCCGTCCAGGCTGCGCCAGCAGGCCCACAGCCCGGCAATGCCCATGGGTTCGCCGTCGGCGCGGGTGATGCGGGTCGGTACGGCCCGGCCAGAGCGCCAGTCGGGCTCGAAGATCGCATCGGCCGCGATGATACAGTGCTGTGCGTGGCGCCAGGCGTCGCGGAAGCTCGGTTTCTCGTGCACGGTTTCACTGCGCGCGTTGTAGGTGTGGCGGGACAGCTTGGCATCCCGGGCCCAGTGCGGGATCAGTCCGAACACCCCGCTCAGCGCCTCCAATGGGGGTACGGCGGCGTCGCCTGCGTCACGTGCCCTGGGGCGGCGCAGCATGATGCTGCGGGTGCCAGGCCAGATGTCGACCTTGTCGCTCGCCTCGTGCATGGGCACACCGAAGCGCCGCATGAAACGGTCACGGTCCGTGGTGGCCTGGTAATGGCTGCACATGGGCGCACTGTAGCCAAAATTCCGGAGTCGTTCCGAAACTTTCGCTGCGGCGTCGGTCTGCCGCAAAACATGTGCACTGCCGGTACGAGGGCAGCTCCCCCGCTGCCGCGGGTCAGGGTGTGTCGGCCGTGGCCGGAGCCTTGCGGCGACGGGCCCAGGCCAGGCCGGCGAGGGCGGTGCCCAGCAGGGCCAGCGTGCCGGGTTCGGGCACGTCGTTGGGCGGCGGCGGGTCACCGGCGATCATGTCCTGGTGGGTGCCGGATTCCAGGACCATGATGAAGGGCTTGTCGATCGATGGCGCGCCATTCACCATGGCCGTGCGGAAGGATTCCCATGCGGCCGTTGTCGCGGCCTCCAGGTCCCAGGCCTTGAATGCGCCTGCATTCAGATCCCAGGAGCCTTGTTCGTATTTGCTTTCCCAGATTCCGATTTGAATGGCCGCACCTTGGTTCCGGGTGGTCGGATGGAGCCAGGCGAACTTGTCGTAGAGCGGGTCGTCAGTCGACTTGCCCCCATTGAGCACCGAATTCACTGCGCCCAGGAAACTGCGGGTGCGGTCAAGTTCGCCATCGAGATTGATGCTGTATTTGACGGTGATACCGTGGTTGATGCTCTGGAACAAGTCGTAGCAGTACATGAACACGTCGGACAGGCTGTCCACGAAGATGGATTCATCGACACCCACCACGTTGGTCCCAGTGCCCTGAAAGCGCCCGGCGGCCACATGCAGGGTGACTGGTGTGTCGCTGGGTCCGGTGAAACGGATGTGGACATTGTCCGATCCGGAGCCGTTGAAGATCGGGTTGTCGAACGTGATGTCGACGCTGCGGACCGGACCGGCTGAACAGAGACCGGCTGCTGCGAATGCGAGGGTCGCGAGGGCGATTCGAGTGAATTTCATGGTGTGTACCCGAGAGTGATGTCAGGTACACAGCACAAGCTGTGCCAGGAAGCTAAGCCTTTGTTTTTAAACAGTTTTTTCGAATTTTTAGGGTGGTCCGGAACAACATGTAGCCTTTACCGACAGTAGTGCCGTGAAATATTACACACTTGTCGGCAGGTTTGACAGCTTGGCCCTGTAGTGCGGTGCCGGGCGGTCGGCAGGGCTTCCGCGAACCACTACCGGGGCTCAATAGTGGGGTGGGAGATCCTCGCGCAAATGGCCCTGACCCGGGGCTGCCGTGCCCTGCTGGCGCAGTTCCCGGACTTCCCGGATGAGCATCTCTATCTGCTCCTGCTGGCGGAAGATGGTCTGGTTGAGGGTGTCGAGCAGGTCCTCGGCATAACTGCTCTTGATCTCGAGTTCGGTCAGGCGGTGGTCGATCGTGTGGGCGGTGTCCATGCCGGTATTGGACCCGATTCCCGGCCCGGGCCCCTTGCTCATGGGGCCACGGCAATGCACTCGATCTCGTAACGCAGCGCCGGGGACAGACAGCCGGTGATGGTGGTGCGGGCAGGAAACGGGGCCGCGAAGTACTCGCGGTACAACTGGTTGAACAGCACCAGGTCGTCCGCGTCACGTACATAGTTGCGCGTCTGGACCACATCCTGCAGGTCGCAGCCAGCAGACTGCAGCACCTTGCGCAGGTTCTCGACCGAGCGGCGGAACTCTCCCTCGAAACTGTCCCCGACGATCTTGCCGGTCGGGTCGACGGACGCCTGCCCGGACACCAGGACGAGGTTGCCGACCCGGACGGCCGGGCTGAAGGGCAGATGGGACACAGGGGTATCCGCTTCGCGGGGGTAGGAGACAGATGGGTGCATGGACGGCGTCCTGAAAGTGGAAGGAATGCCAATTTTTACCGACCTGCAAGCCCGCAGCAGTACCTGCAGAAACCCTGGACGCAGTAGCATCGGGGCACGCAACCGGAGGACGCCATGACCAACATTTCCTCGATCGCCCTGTCGGGCATGAACGCCGCCCAGCAGCAGCTCAACGCCGCGGCCAACAATGTCGCCAATGCCAACACCCCCGGCTACCGGCGGCAGGAGGCGCTCCAGAAGGCGCAGCCCGAGGGTGGCGTGACCACCGAGATCCAGCGTGCGAATGCCGAGGGTGCCGCCCTCGAGGCCGATGTCGTGGCGCAGCTTCAGGCCAAGAATGCCTATCTCGCCAACCTGTCGGTGTTCCGGACGGCAGACCGCATGGCGGGGGCCTTGCTCGACAAGACCGCCTGAACCGTTTCGCCAGGCGCACCGGATTTCAGGCGAAATCGTCGGTGCTGTAGTCGTCGGCCGCCCGCGCGGTCTGCGAAGCGGCCACCACCTCGCCCTTGCGCAGGTCGACGCGGCGGATCTTGCCCGAGATGGTCTTGGGCAACTCGCGTGTGAATTCGATGCGCCGGACCCGCTTGTAGGGCGCCAGTTGCTCGCGGGTGAAGGCAAAGATCTCCGCTGCAAGCGCGCGTGACGGCGCATGCCCGGCAGCCAGCACGACGAATGCCTTCGGGACCGCCAGCCTGATCGGGTCGGGGCTGGGCACCACGGCGGCCTCGGCAATCGCCGGGTGCTCCAGCAGCACGCTTTCCAGCTCGAAGGGGCTGATCCGGTAGTCGGATGCCTTGAACACGTCATCGGCACGCCCGACAAAGGTGATGTAGCCCTCGCTGTCGCGCATTGCGACATCACCGGTGCGGTAGAAGCCGCCGCGCATCACTTCGCCGGTCTTCTCGGCACTGTCTTCATAGCCCTGCATCAGGCCGAGCGGACGCGGGTCCAGCCGCAGGCAGACTTCACCCTCGTCGCTTTCCCGGTCGTCGACATCGAGCAGGGCCACCTGGTAGCCGGGCAGGGGGCGGCCCATCGAACCCGGTTTCACCTTCTGTCCGGGCGAGTTGCCGATCTGGGCCGTGGTTTCTGTCTGGCCGAATCCGTCGCGCAGGGTCAGGCCCCATGCATTGCGCACCTGGTCGATGACTTCGGGGTTCAGTGGCTCGCCAGCGCCGATCACCTCGCGCAACTGCAGCCGGCTGCGAAAGGCGGCGAGATCTTCCTGGATGAGCATTCGCCAGACGGTCGGCGGCGCACACAGGCTGGTGACCCCGTGTTGCGCCAGCGTGTTGAGCAGCCCCAGCGCATTGAAGCGGGCCACGTTGTGCAGGAAGACGCAGGCGCCCGCATTCCAGGGTGCGAAAAGGCAGCTCCAGGCATGCTTGGCCCAGCCCGGTGAGGAGATGTTCAGGTGCACATCGCCCGGACGCAGTCCCAGCCAGTACATGGTGGAGAGGTGGCCCACCGGGTAACTCTGGTGGGTGTGCAGGACCAGTTTGGGCTTGGAGGTGGTCCCCGAGGTGAAGTACAGCAGCAGCGGGTCGGTGGCAAGGGTGTCTCCGTCAGCAACGAAGGTGTCGGCACAGGCCTCGGACAGCCGGAAATCCTGCCAGCCTGCAGTTGCCGGCCCGACACATATCCGCGTGTAGTCGCCCGCGACCTGTGCGAATTTCGGGGCATGTGCGCTGCCGGCGATCACGTGGCGGACCCGGCCGCGCACGATGCGGTCGTCCAGATCAGCGGCGGTCAGCAGGGCGGTGGCCGGAATCACCACTGCACCCAGCTTGAATGCGGCCAGCATCGACTCCCACAGGGCCACTTCGTTGCCCAGCACCAGCAGCAGCCGGTCGCCGCGGCGCACCCCCAGGCCGCGCAGATAGTTGGCCACCTGGTTGGAGCGCGCCGACATCTCGGCAAACGAGCGGACGCACTGGCTGCCATCTTCTTCCACGATATGCAGTGCGGGCGCGTGGTTGCCGGCTGCGATTCCGTCGAAATGGTCCAGTGCCCAGTTGAAGTGGGTCAGCTGTGGCCACTGAAACTGTGCCACCGCCGTTTCGTAGTTCTCACGGTGGGCGAACAGCAGATCGCGCGCTGCATGAAAGGCCAGGGTGCTGTCGTTCACGGGTCGGTCTCCTTGTTGGAATTGCCATCGGTGCCGACAGACACCGCGCGGATGTCCATTATGCGCAGGGCCGGCCCGGCCCATGGCGCCTGGGCGCATGCCGCGCTAAGATGCCTGCATGGCGATGGTTCTTCACAAGCGGATTCTGCTGGCCCTGGTGCTGGCTGCGGCCTGCGAGCAGGCTCTGGCCGCCTGGGTGAAGGTCGCCGAGGCCTCCGGATCCACCGTCTACCTCGACCCGGCGGTGTCCGGGAAGGTGGGCGACAAGGTCATGGTCTGGTTGCTGCGGGACCATGCCGAGACACGCTTCGGCACCGCAGGGCCCTACCGGTCCTCCAAGGACCAGATCGAGATCGACTGCCGGGGGCGCCGCGTGCGCCGGATCTACACCTCGGACCACCCGAAACCCATGGGCGAAGGCCGCTTTGTGGCCTCCGAACACGGCCCGATGAGCTGGAACGACGCCCAACCGCGCTCCATCATGGGCCGCGTGGTGGAGCTCGCCTGCGTGAGCCGATAAGCCCGCAGCACGGCGCCAGGCCGTGTGCCGCGGCTCCCGGATCACTTGACCAGCATGACCGGCACGGTGGCGAGGTGGATCACCTTGGTGGCGACCGAGCCCATGATCATCCCCATCACCGTGCTGAAACCACGGGTGCCCATGACGATCATGCTGCAGCCATGGCTGGTGGCGAAATCCGCTATGGCGGGCGCCACTTCGCCGATCAGCAGATGGGGCGAATGCTCGACGCCGGTGCCGGCGAAGCGGGCGATGGCCGACGACAGCACCTTCTCGCCTGCTTCGCGGTGGTAGTCCTCGATGGTCTTGCCGTCGATGAAGCGCGTGATGTCTCCCGACAAGGGAGTCTGCACGTTGAGCAGGTAGACGAGCGGCTTGACTGTCAGTGCCTGCCCCTGCGCGATCACATGGTCGACAGCATGGAGGGACGGCTCGGAACCGTCCAGGGGAATGAGCCACTTGGTTTGCATGGGGATCCTTGTGCCTATTTGTTGTTGGGTGCCACCGGGATCTCGACCGCCTTGGGGCGGGCCTGCCGGTTGCCGATGATCTTGCCGATGACAACCACCAGCAATGCACCTGCCGCACCGAACACATAACCGGCCTGCGGGATTGCAGCCGCCACGCTCTTGGGCGTGGCGGGGTCGGTCAGCATCATGCCGCCGCCGATCCAGCCCAGCAGGGCGGCACCCAGCGTGATGACCATCGGGTAGCGGTCCATGAGGGTCAGCACGATCTTGCTGCCCCAGACCACGATCGGGATCGACACCAGGACGCCGAACGTGACCAGCACGATGGAGCCGTGGGAGGCGCCGGCCACCGCAATGACGTTGTCCAGGCTCATCACGGCGTCCGCCACCACGATGGTCTTGATGGCGGCAGCCAGCGTGGTGCCGCCATCGATGGAGTCGTGGCCATCGTCGTCTCCCTGCAGCATCAGCTTGATGCCGATCCAGAACAGCAGCACAGCGCCGACGATCTTCAGGTAGGGCAGGGCCAGCAGCTGGAGCGCAAAGAAGATCATCACCACGCGAAGGCCGATCGCACCCACCACCCCCCAGAAGATCCCCTTCTTGCGTTGATCCGGCGGAAGTTTGCGACAGGCCAGCGCGATCACGACCGCGTTGTCGCCGCCGAGCATGATGTCGATGGCGATGATCTGGAGCACGGCAATCCAGAACATGGAAGTGGAGATATCGGGCATGGGCGGGGGCGCAGTCTCTGTGAGTGGTCGCAAACGCGGATGGCGGTACGAAAAGCTGGTCAGTTTACAAGGATTCGTCC
>JBIKTP010000037.1:0-9882 GCA_044348035.1 Burkholderiaceae bacterium | reverse complement strand
CATCCACCGCGCACGCTTCGAAGGCGCCCAGGCAGCCTGCCGCAGCCGCGCCTGCTGGAGCCCGTTCCCGGAGCTGCCCGTAAAGTACCCCGATGCGGCACAGGCCCAGGCGCGCGGCCTGGCCGCATTCCAGGCGCACCTGGGCGATGCCGGCCAGCCGCGCGCCTTTGTGCTCGACCAGCCGGGCCGTATCGGCGAGTTGGGCGAGGAGGTATCTCCCTACACGCGCCAGCCCCTGCACATCCGTTACCCCCAGGCCGAGCCGGACGCCCTGTTCGCCGCCGCCACGCAGGCCATCGGCAGCTGGGCCAGCGCCCCCATCGAGACCCGCATCGGCGTCCTGCTCGAAGTGGTCGACGTCATCTACCGCGACCACCTGTTCGAGGTGGCGCAGTCGGTCATGCACACCGCCGGCCAGAGCGCCAACATGGCCTATGCCGGCTCGGGCGTGAACGCGCTCGACCGCGCGATCGAGGCACTGGTCTATGCCGACCAGGCCATGCGCGCGGTCACGCCCCGTGCCCGCTGGGAGCGTCAGTTCGGCCCCTCGCGCATCATGCTCGACAAGACCTACCGCCTGGTGCCGCGTGGCGTGGCGGTCTGCTTCTCGTGCGCCAGTTTCCCCACCTGGAACGCCTGGCCGTCGATGATGGCCAGCCTGGCCACCGGCAATGCCGTCATCGTCAAGCCGCATCCGGCCACGGTGCTGCCGATGGCGATCACGGTGCGGGTGTTTCGGCAGGTGCTGCAGGCCGCCGGCTTCGACCCCAACCTGGTCACCATGGCGCTGGACAGCACCGCCGCCCCGATCGGCAAGCTGCTGGTCAAGCACCCGCAGACGGCGATCGTCGACTTCACCGGCAGCGTGCAGTTCGGCCAGTGGGTCGAGAGCAACGCGCACCCGGCCCTGAGCTTCACCGAGACCGCCGGCTGCAACACGGTGGTGCTGGAGTCCTGCGACGACCTGGATGCCGCGCTGCGCAGCCTGGCCACCACGCTGTGCATGTTCAGCGCGCAGATGTGCACCAGCCCGCAGAACCTCTACATCCCGCGCCAGGGCGTGCAGACCCCGCAGGGCCGGGTGCCGCTGGACGAGGTCGCGCGCCGCCTGGCCGACGCTGTCGCGGCCCTCACCGGCGACCCGAAGAAGGCCGCGATGATCCTGGCCACGATCCAGTCCGACCAGACGCTGGCACTGCTGCAACGCATGCAGTCCGCCGGAGCGCAGCGCGGGCATGTGCTGCTGGCGCCCCAGGCCTACCCGCACCCCGATTTCCCGCACGCCCGCACCAGCACGCCGCTGATGCTGCAGGTGGGCACCACCGAGCGCGACCTGTATGGCGAAGAGCGATTCGGCCCGATCAGCTTCGTGATCGCCTGCGACGACGCGGCCGATGCACTGCACCAGGCCACGACCGACGTGCGCCAGTTCGGCGGCCTGACCGCGTTCCTGTACTCAACCGACGAGTCCTACATCGCCCGGGCCGAAGACGCCTATGCCCGGGCCGGTGCCCAGCTCACGATCAACCTCACCGGCGCCATGCCGCTGAACTTCGCCGCCGCCTACAGCGACTACCACGTCACCGGCCTGAACCCCGCAGGCAATGCCAGCCTGACCGACCTGGCCTTCGTGGCCGGCCGCTTCCGCATCACCCAGTCGCGCCGTCCCGCCGCTGCCGCATCGCCCACTGCCTGATCTGCCCACGAAAGGACCTTCCATGAACCATCGCACCGCTCCGGAACATCTGGCCGCCCCCTTTGGTGAAGACTACGGCCCCCTGCTGCAGGGTGTGTACGCCCCGGTCATGGAAGAGCTGCAACTGCACGACCTGAAACTGATCAAGGGCAGCATCCCCACCGACCTCAACGGCGTGTACCTGCGGGCCGGCCCGAACGCGCGCTACGCACCCAATGGCCGCTACCACCCCTTCGACGGCGACGGCATGGTGCATGCCGCACATTTCGACAACGGCCAGCTCACCTACCGCAACCGCTGGGTCCAGACCGAGGGCTTTGTCGAAGAGGCCCAGGCCGGCAGGTCGACGCACCACGGCATCCGGGAAACGCTCAAGGGCCGCCCCGACAAGCGCCTCAAGGACACCGCCAACACCGACCTGGTCGGCCACCGCGGCCGCGCGCTGGCCCTGTGGTACATGTCCGGCGACGCCTACGAGATCGACCCGATCACCCTGCAGACGATCGGCAAGTCCGCCGCGATCTCCCGCAGCGGGGGCAAGATCTCGGCCCATGCCAAGGTCGACGAAGTCACCGAAGAGCTGATGTTCTTCGACTACGGCAACGACGCCCCCTACATGCATTACGGCGTGGTGAACGCGCAGGGCGAACTGGCGCACTACGTGCCGATCGACCTGCCGGGGCCGCGCCTGCCGCACGACATGGCCGTCACCGAGCACTATTCCATCCTGCACGACCTGCCGCTGTTCCACGACCATGAAGCCATGGCCCTGGGCCGGCACAAGATCCAGTTCCACCCGGAGCTGTCCTCGCGCTTTGGCGTGATCGCGCGCTACGGCGCAGCCGACAGCATCCGCTGGTTCAGCTTCACGCCCTGCTACCTCTACCATGTGGTGAACGCCTGGGAAGAGGGCGACTGGGTGGTGATGGTCGGCTGCCGCTACATGCCGGCGCTCGATGCGCAGGGCCGCATCGACGCCCAGCGCACCGCCAAGGACGTGGCCGAGCTGGTGATGCATGCGCGCCTGTGGGTCTGGAAGATGAACCTCAAGACCGGCGAGACGGCCGAACACCTGCTCAACACCGAGCACAATGTCGAATTCCCCAGCTACAACGGCCGCCGGACCGGCCGCAAGACGCGTTACGGCTACCTGGTCGACCATTCCGAGACAGTCACGCTGCACTGGTCCGGCATCCGCAAGTTTGACCTCGAGACCGGTGCCGACCTGGGCGCCTGGAGCGACGATGCCCAGAACAGCTGGTATTCCGAACCCTGGTTCGCCGAGGCCGACAACGCAAAGGCGGAGGACGATGGCTATGTGGTCGTCTTCCAGTGGAACAACGCCCTGCAGCGCCAGACACTGGATATCTTCGACGCGCGCGACATTGCCCGCGGCCCGGTGGCGCAGGTCGGGCTGCCACAGCGCATTCCAGCCGGCTTCCATGCCTGCTGGATCGAAAAAGACCGACTCCAGACCCGCGGCTGAGCATGATCCTGGTACCGCCCGAACGGATTGCCGAGTACACCCGTCGCGGCTGGTGGGGCACGCAGACCCTGTGGGATCTGTTCGTGCACCACCGCGACGCCCGTCCTCGGGAAGAAGCGGTGGTCGACGCCCCCAACCGCGCCGAGTTCGCGCACGGCGTCCCGCGCCGACTCAGCTGGCAGGACCTTGCGCACGAGGTGGACACAGTCAGCCTGGCGCTGCTCGACCAGGGCATCCGGCGCGACGACATCGTCGTCATGATGCTGCCCAATTGCGTCGAGCAGTTTGCCGTCTACCTGGCCTGTCTGCGCCTGGGCGTGGTGGTCACGCCGGTGCCGGTGCAGTACCGCGAGCATGAACTCGCGCACATCCTGGAGGCCACCGGCGCGGTGGCGGCGTTCACGTTCACCCGGATCGGCCGGCCCGGGACAGCGCATGCGAGCGCGGCGATGTTCGCCGCAATGGCACGTTCCCACCCGTGCCTGCGCCGCGTGATCGCCTGGGGCGAGGAAGCGCCCGCCGGCGTGGTGCACCTGGGCCCGGGCGGGCAGGCGGCCCCGCTGGCGCCGAGCGAGCAGGCGCGGGTGCTGTCTGCCGAAGTGGCCGCGGCGATCACGGCCAACGATGTGGTCACCATCTGCTGGACATCCGGCACGGAAGCGGCCCCCAAGGGCGTGCCGCGCAGCCACAACGAATGGCTGGTGGTGCCGCCCTTCATCATCGAGGCGGCCAAGCTGCCACCACAGGCGCGCCTGCTCAATCCCTTTCCGCTGGTCAACATGTCGGGCTTCTCCAGCGCCTTCGTGACCTGGCTGATGCTGGGCGGCACGGTCGTGCAGCACCACCCGTTCAGCCTGCCGGTGTTCCTGCAGCAGTTGCGCGAGGAGCGCATCGACTACACGGTGTCGCCGCCGGCCATCCTCAACATGCTGCTGCATGACGACGCCTTGCTGGAGGGCATCGACTTCAAGCGGCTGTCGCGCATCGGCTCGGGCTCGGCACCGCTGGCCGAGTGGATGATGCGCGGGTTCGCCGAGAAACACGGCGTGCAGATCATCAACTACTTCGGCTCCAACGAAGGTGCCGCGCTGGCCAGCAGCGATGTCGACATGCCCGACCCTGCCACCCGCGCGAAGAACTTTCCGCGTATCGGTGTGGCGGGCCAGCCCTGGGGCAGCAGCACCGCACAGTGCATCCGCTCCCGCCTGGTCGACGTCGACAGCGGCGAGGAGATCACCGAGGCGGGTCGCCCCGGCGAGTTGCGATTTGCCGGTCCGACCGTGTTCAGCGGCTACTACAACGCGCCGGAGATGTCCCGGCGCGCGTTCGACGAACAGGGCTTCTACCGCACCGGCGACCTGTTCGAGATCGCCGGCGAGCAACTGCAGTACTACCGGTACGTCGGCCGCTCGAAGGATCTGGTCATTCGCGGTGGCATGAACATCTCGAGCGAGGAGATCGAGGGCCTGCTGACGGGCTGTCCCGGCATCCGCGAGGTGGCGGTGGTGGGCGTGCCCGATCCGGTGCTGGGCGAGCGGCTGTGCGCCTGCATCGTGTCGGCCGAGGGCCACAGCGTGCAGTTGCAGGACATCACCGACTACCTGCGCAGGGAGGCCCGTGTGGCCGCCTTCAAGCTCCCAGAGGTCTTGCTGCATGTGCCGGCCCTGCCGCGCAATCCGGTGGGCAAGATTCTCAAGCGCGAACTGCGCGAACAGGCCCGGGCCCTGGCCCGGGCAACTCCATGACCACTCCCGTGCTTCTGCTCATCCCCGGCATGTTCAACACCCGGGCCATCTGGGACCCCGTGATCGCCGCCCTGCGTGCCAGTGGCCGGGCGCCGGACATCCGGGTCGCCGATGTTCTGACACAGGAGAGCATTGCCGCGATGGCCGCCGACGCGTGGGCCCTGGTGGCGGACCTGCCGCCGGCAACGCGCCTGGTGGTGTGCGGTTTCTCGATGGGTGGTTATGTGGCTCTCGAACTGCTGGCCGCGCACCCGGGGCAGGTCCACGGCCTGGCGATGGTGGACAGCGCCGCCGCGGTCGAGTCGGCGGAATCCCTGGTTGTGAGGAACAAGACCATCGCGGCGCTGGAACGCAATTTCGAACGCACGGTGGCGGGCATCATCCCGTTCAGCCTGCACCCGGACAGTCTCGCAGACACCGCGCTGGTGGACGGCATGCGCGCGATGATGCACAGCGTCGGCGCGCAGGCCGCGATCCGCCAGACGCGCGCCATCATGGCCCGCCGCGATCACCGGCCACTGCTGGCGGACCTGCGCATTGCGGCACTGGTCGTGTGCGGCCGCGAAGACAGGGTCACGCCGCCTGCCGCCTCCGAAGAGCTGCACCGGCTGCTGCCCCACGCGCCGCTGGAGTGGATCGAGCAGGCGGGGCACCAGACGCCGCTGGAGCAACCTGCGGTCGTGGCCCGTCACCTGCTGGCACTGATCGATCGCGCCAACCCCTCACCACAACCCTGAATTTCCACCAACGAGGTACCTTCACCATGCAAAGACGTTCCGTTCTCCAGGCTCTGGCTGCCGCCCCGCTGGGCGCCCTGCTGCCCCAGGCCCACGCGCAGCTGTCGGCCGACCGCCCGATCAAGGTCGTGGTGCCCTTCGCCGCCGGCAACACGCTGGACATCGCGCTGCGCCAGGTCGCCGAGGTCATCAAGGCCAACAGCGGGCTGACCGTGCTGGTCGAGGCCAAGCCGGGCGGCTCCGGCATCATTGCCGCCCAGGCGGTGATGCAGGCCCCGCCGGACGGCACCACCCTGCTGCTGGCCAACACCAGCATGTTCACCATCAACCCGCACACCTTCTCCAGGCTGCCCTACGACCCCGAGAAGAACTTCAAGCCGGTGACGAACTTCCTGGGCGCAGCGCTGGTGATGGCGGTGCATTCCAGTGTGCCGGCCAACAACCTGGCGGAGTTCATCGCCTGGGCCAAGGCGAATCCCGGCAAGGTGTCGTATGCCTCCTTCACGGCGGGCAATTCATCGCATTTCGCCGGCGTGATCCTGAACCAGCGCACCGGCCTGGACATGGTCCATGTGCCGTTCAACGGCACGCCGCCCGCGGTGCAGAACCTCGTCGGCGGGCAGGTCAATGCCGCGTTCCTTCCGCTGCTGGCCGTCAAGCCGCATGTGGACGCCGGCAAGGTCAAGGTGCTGGCCATCAGCAGCCCGCAGCGTTCGCCCCTGGCGCCCAACCTGGCGACGTTCCGCGAGCAGGGATACCCCGAGCTGGACATCTACATCTGGTCCTCCATCGCCGCGCCTGCCGGTACGCCCGACGCCATCATCGCGCGTCTGAACGCCGAGTTCACACGGGCGCTTCGCAGCACCGAGATCCGTGACAAGTGGACACCGGTGGGCTTCGAGCCCATGCCCTCCACGCCCGACGAGATGGCCCGCTTCTCCCAGGCAGAGTCCAGGCGCTGGGCCGAGGCGGTCAAGATATCCGGCTTCAAGGCCACCGAGTGAATCCCGAGCGGCCATGACCCTGCGCCCCTGTCCCTTCCCGCTCAGACTGCCGGTCTTCGCGGCGCCGATGTTCCTGATCTCCGGGCCGGCGCTGGTGCTGGCGGCCTGCAAGGCCGGCATCATCGGTGCATTCCCGACACCCAACGCGCGACCGATCGCGCAGCTCGACCTGTGGATGCGCGAGATCACCGAGGGCATGGCGCAGGCCCGGGATACCCAGCCGACGGCGACCATCGGCCCCTGGTGCGCCAACCTCGTCACGCACTCATCCAACACCCGCCTGCCCGAGGACCTGGAACTGGTCGCGAAGTACAAGCCTCCGATCGTGGTCACCGCGCTGGGCAGCCCGAAACCGGCCATCGAAGTGGTGCACAGCTATGGCGGCCTGGTGTTCGCGGACGTGATCGGCATGGCGCTGGCGAAAAAGGCGGTGGCGGCGGGTGCCGACGGGCTGGCCTGCGTGTCCGCGGGGGCCGGCGGGCACACTGGTTTCCTGTCGCCCTTCGCGTTCGTGAGCGCCGTGCGCGAGTTCTTCGACGGCCATGTGATCGTCGGCGGCGGCATCAGCGACGGCTGGGGCGTGGCCGGCGCACTGGCCAGCGGGGCGGATTTCGTCTACATGGGCACCCGGTTCATTCCCACTGCGGAGAGCATGGCCCCACAGGCCTACAAGCAGATGGTGGTGGACAGCTCGGTGGACGACCTGATCGTCAGCTCCGGCATCACCGGCACACCCGCCAGCTGGCTCAAGCCCTCGCTCGTGGCGAACGGGCTGGATCCCGCCAACATGCCCGACGCCCCGGGCCGCAAGTACGACAGCAACCAGCCGCTGGCCGGCAAGAAATGGACCGAGGTCTGGGCCGCCGGGCAGGGTGTGGGCGCCAGCAAGGCCATCGAACCCGTGGCCACTGTGGTGGAGCAACTCACCCGTGAATACGCGCAGGCCCGGGCCCGCATGCAGCAACTGCCCTGGATGGCATGAAAAGGAAAGAACCATGACGACACCCGTTTATGTGCTCGGCGGATTCCAGACCGATTTCGCCAAGGTCTGGTCGCGCAACGGCCAGGACATCTCCGACATGACCCGCGAGTCCACGCTGGGCACGCTGGCCGCCTGCCAGCTGGACGCCGCGCAGATCGAAAGCATCCACGTCGGCAACGCATTCGGTGAGATCCAGCGCCAGCAGGCGCACCTGGGCGCGATGGTGGCGCAGATGGTGCCCGGGCTGTGGGGCGTGCCGGCCATGCGCCACGAAGGCGCCTGCGCCTCCTCGTCGCTGGGCATCCTGACGGCCATGGCCGAGATCGAGGCCGGCCGCTACGACTGCGTGCTGGTGCTGGGCGTGGAGGAGTTCAAGAACGTTCCGGGCGACGTCGCATCGCAGAACCAGAACGCCGCCGCCTGGCAGGGCCATGAAGACATCGACTGCAAGTTCATGTGGCCGGCCGCTTTCGGCCTGCTCGCGCAGGAGTACGAGCGCCGCTACGGCCTGGACCGGCGCTACCTCAACCGCATCGCGGAACTCAATTACGGCAATGCCAGGCGCAACCCGCTGGCCCAGACCCGCAAGTGGAACTTCGACCCGCTGGCCTTCACCGACGACGACGAGGCCAACCCGGTCATCGAGCCCGGTACGCGGCGCCAGGACTGCGGCCAGATCACCGACGGCGCCTGCGGTGTGGTGCTGGCCTCGGCGCGCTTCGCCCAGGCGCATGCCCGCCGCCAGGGCCGTGGTGTGGAGAGCCTGGCGCGCATCGCCGGCTGGGGCCATCGCAACGCCGGCCTGCGGCTCAAGGACAAGCTCGCGCGCAGCGCCGACGCACCCTATGTGTTCCCGCACCTGCGCCAGGCCCTGGAAGACACCTGGCGCCGGGCTGGCGTGTCCGGCGTTGAGGCCATGGACGGCATCGAGACCCACGACTGCTTCACCACCACCGAATACATGGCCATCGACCATCTGGGCCTGACGCCACCCGGCCAGAGCTGGCAGGCCGTCGAGGATGGCCGCATCGAGCCAGGCGGCAGCTGCCCGGTGAACATGAGCGGCGGCCTGATCGGCTGCGGGCATCCGGTCGGCGCCACCGGCACGCGGCTGCTGCTCGATGCCGCGCGCCAGGTCACCGACACTGCCGGCGAGTGCCAGATCGACGGCGCCAGGCGCATCCAGACGCTCAACATCGGTGGCTCCTGCGCCACGGTCGTGAGTTTTGTGGTGGACCGCCAGGACTGAGTTCCGTGCCTGCCCGCTTCTCGCCGGGATTCACGCCCGACCTCGACAACACGCGCGATGCGATCGCCAGCAGCGCCCTCAGCCACGGGCTGATGGTGCTGGGCGACCGCTGGACGACGGCCGTGCTGATGGGCGCGTTCACCGGCGTGGACCGTTTCGAGGAATGGCAGAGCCGGCTGGGCATTCCCCGCTCGACACTGACCGACCGGCTGAAGAAGCTGGTGGGGCTGGGCCTTCTGCGCCAGCGGGTCTACCAGGAGCACCCGCGCCGCTTCTCCTACCGCCTGACGCAGGCCGGTCTCAAGCTGTATGACCACGTGCTGATGATCTGGATGTGGGAAAAGCGCTGGGGCAGCCGCAAGAGCGCGCTGCCGGCCCGGCTCACCCACACCAGCTGCGGGCACCAGTTCGTGCCGGTGCTCGGCTGCGCGGCCTGCGGCGAGAAGACCGGCATGAACGACCTGCACCTGACCTTCAAGGTGAACCAGCCGCTGCTCCAGGCGGCACGCACTGCGGGCCGCTCCTCGCGCGTGGCCACCCAGGACGGCACGGACATGGGTCTGGGGCTGCGGGTGGACCGGTGGGCGCTGCTGATCGTCAATGCCGTCATCCTGGGCTGCCACCATTTCGACCAGATCGCCTATGTGCTGGGCATCGCCAGCAGCGTGCTGTCGCGGCGCCTGAGCGGCATGGTCGAGGCCGGCCTGCTGCTGTGCCAGCCGGATCTGAACGACGCGCGCCGCAACATCTACCGCCTGACGCCGGCCAGCCGCGACCTGTTCGGATATCTGGTGTGCTTTTCCACCTGGGCCGCGCGGGACCACCTGCGCCAGCCCAGCTCGATCCGCCCCATCCACAAGGGATGCGGCAAACCCTTCGTGCCCCAGGTCGCCTGCAGCGCCTGCGGCGACCCCGTGAAACCCCGGGACGTGTCCTTCGACCCTCCCGCCAGGACCCCGGCCACTGCCTGAAGGAGACATCCC
>JBIKTP010000501.1:0-3223 GCA_044348035.1 Burkholderiaceae bacterium | reverse complement strand
GCTGAAGTCGCGCATCTACTACCACCTCACCCGCCGGGCACTGGCAAAGTCCCGGCGGCTGAAGCTGCCGGTGCCGCAGGGGCGGCTGGCGCGCGAACAGCAAAGCCAGAAGCTGTTCAGGATGCCGGCCGCCCTGGTGATCGAGCCGTGTACGGTGGCGGGCGTCACGGGAGAGTGGCTGCGCCCCGGCGCGGCGGACGGTCGGGGCATCGTTGTGTATCTGCATGGCGGCGCCTACATCTACGGTTCGACCATCACCCACCGCGCGGTCGCATGCGCCATCGCGGCGGCAGCCCGCTGCAACACGCTGGTGATCAACTATCGGCTGGCGCCGGAGCATCCTTTTCCGGCCGGGCTCGACGATGCCTTTGCCGTCTACCGTGCGCTGCTGCACGCGCACCCCGGGCAATCGATCGCGCTGGCGGGCGATTCGGCCGGCGGTGGCCTGGCCCTGGCGCTGGCCTTGCGCGTCCGGGATGAGGGCCTTGTGCCCCCGGTGGCCATGGCCCTGCTGTCGCCATGGACGGACCTGACCTTGAGCAACCCGACGCATGTCTACAAGGCGCATGTCGACCCCTATTTCCCGGATTCCGCGCTCCTGAAGGGTGCTGCGCAGGCGTACGCGGCCGGCACGCCACTGACACATCCGCATCTTTCACCGCAGTTCGCCGACCTGTCGAAGCTGCCGGCGACGCTGATCCATGTGGGTGAACACGAAGCCCTGCTGGACGACGCGCGGCTGCTGGCACGCCGCATGGCAGCATACGGAAGTCCTGCCACAATCACCGAATACCCGGGGATGTGGCATGTCTGGCAGTTGCTGGTGGGTCGCATGCGGGAGGCCGACACATCCACCGCAGCACTCGGGGAATTCATGGGGCGGCAACTCCGGCAGCACGCCCGACAGTGACCGACCATCGGCCACCGTCGCGCACCGGTTGCGGAACCCATGAACACCACCAAGGAGTCATCGATGCCTCTGGATGACTGCCAGGTCTGCATTCCACGCATCCTTGCAAACCATGCGCGCACGATGGCCGACAAGCCCGCCATCGTGTGTGATGGCCAGGTTCGCACCTGGCGGGATTTCGACGCCAGCATGAGCCGCATCGCCAACGGCCTGCTCGCGGCGGGCGTCGGCCATGGCGACAAGGTTGCGGTGCTGATGGACAGCGGCATCGAGATCATCGAGGTCATGTTGGGCATCGTGCGCGCTGGCGCCTGCGTGGTTCCTCTGAGCGGCATGCTGACATCCGGGCAGCTCGAAACACTGCTGACAGACAGCCAGGCGAGCGCCCTCTTCTGCGCGCGCTCCCAGCAACCCAAGGTGGATGCGTGCCGGGACAGACTGCCGGGCATCGGCGGCCACTTTTTCTCCACGGACTTTGTCGCACCCGGGTGGCGCAGCAGCGCCGCCCTGGTCGCGAATGCCGACGATGCCTTCCCCGATGTCGCCTATGGGCAGGACGACCCCTTCAACATCATCTATTCGTCGGGCACGACCGGCCTGCCCAAGGGCATCGTGCAAACCCATCGTGCACGGCTGCACTGGGCGTTCTCCAATGCGATCGACATGCGGTTTCACGCCAATGCCAGGGGGCTGACGAGCACGGCGCTGTATTCGAACGGAACCTGGCTGACCATGCTGCCGACCCTGTTTGTCGGCGCCACGCTGCATGTGATGAAGGAATTCAAGCCCGGGACCTTCCTGGACATGGTCCAGCAGCATCGGATCACCCACTGCTTCACCGTGCCCACACAGCTGATCCTGGCCTTGGCCGAGACGCGGCAGATGCAGCGCGACCTGTCGAGCCTGGAGTCCTTGCTGTGCGCGGGATCGACACTGCGGGCCGACGTACGCCGCGACGTGTTGCAGGAGCTGACACCCCGGCTGTACTGCATGTACGGCTTTTCCGAGGGTTTTGCCACCATGTGCAAACCGGACCAGCACGCCACGAAGGGGGACTCGGTCGGGCTGCCCGTACTGGGTTTCGAGGTCATGATCGTCGACGACCAAGGCGCAGAGGTGGCCACCGGCGAAACGGGCGAGATTGCGGGGTACGGCGCGGGCCTGATGCAGGCCTACCACCGCCGGGCGGATGCCACCGAAGCATTGATCGTGCGCGACCGCCATCGGCGGACCTTCGTGCGTTCGGGTGATATCGGACGACTGGATGCAGACGGGTTCCTGTACATCGTGGACCGCAAGAAGGACCTCATCATTTCCGGCGGGTTCAACATCTTTCCGGTCGACATCGAAGCGGTGGTGGGCCTTCACGAAGATGTGCTCGATGTCAGCGTCATCGCGATCGCGGATCCAAAATGGGGTGAAACACCGTTGGCCCTGGTGATCGCGCGGCATGCAGATGCGGATGCGGCGGCCATCCGGGAGTGGGCCAACGCCCGGCTCGGCAAGCACCAGCGCATCAGCAGGCTGGAGATCGTCACGGAGCTGCCCCGCAATGCCCTGGGCAAGGTGCTCAAGCGCGTATTGCGCGAGCAGTACGGCTAGCGCCATGGCGCTGACCCCACAACGCAGAATGCACCCACATCGCCCCAGGAGACCATCGCCATGCAGACCATCCCCCAAAGCCAGGTCGATGCGTACCAGACCCGGGGGTACATCACCGTCAGGGAACTGCTGAGCCCGCAGGAGGTGGCGGTCCTGAACCAGGCGACCGAGAGGGTCATCGCGATGGACGGGCCCCAGGTCATGCGCGAACGCAACGGCCTGCCCCATGTGGTGTATGGCATGCATCAGCTCGACGAGCGTCTGGCCGCATTGGCGCGCCACCCGGCGCTGGTGGGCATTGCGCGGCAGCTGCTGGGCAAGGACATCTATGTCCACCAGTCGCGCGTCAACGCAAAACAGACGGGCGGGGCCATCGTGCATTGGCACCAGGACTTCGGCACCTACCACCGCGTGGACGGGGTGCCACGACCGGATGGCATCATGATCGCCATCTTTCTGAACGATGTGAATGACTACAACGCGCCACTGATGGCTGTCCCGGGCTCGCAGGTGGAGGGTGTGGTGTCGCAGGCCAGCACCCTGAGCGAGGCGCAGGACAGGGACGGCGCGGCGAAATTTCGCTACGACATCACCATGGACAAGATGTCGGAGCTGATCGGCAGGTACGGGCTCGAACACCTCACCGGCCCGGCGGGCTCGGTCGTCTTCATGCACATGCAGGTCGTGCATGGCTCGACCGTCAACATCACG
>JBIKTP010000500.1:0-3224 GCA_044348035.1 Burkholderiaceae bacterium | reverse complement strand
TCCAGCACCCGGGCCCTTGGTCAAATTGGGAAGATCCTGCAGGCGGATCCGCTTGCCGTCTTCGGCATGGCAGGACGCACACGAAAAGTCATGGGGACCGCCGCGCATGAAAAACAGGCGCTTGCCCACCTCGTACATGGTCTTTTCCGCGACCGTGTTGTTGGGCAGGTTGAACTTCATGCCCCTGGACTCTGCGGAGATGTAGGCAGTCAGCGCCGTCACGTTGCTCTGCTCGCCACGGCCAAACGGTGTCTTGGCAATCTCGGCGGCGTTGAATCCCTGCAAGGTTTCCATGCAGGTCAACAGGCGGGACTCCATGTCCTGGACGCGTTTCGTGTCCGCAAAGTAACGCGGCAACTCGACAAATGCACCCTTGACCACGCCAGGCCCCTTGCCCAGATCGCATTGCTCGAGTGATGCATTCTTGGGGCCACGCTTCTGCTTCCAGAGCCCTTCACCCTTGGCTTCGAACAAGTCGGACGGGTTGCCATCGGCCAGCATCGCGCGGTACTCGGCGATACCGTCCGCGGCAGACTTCTGCGCCAACGCGCTGGCGCTGGCGCAGGCGGCCATGAGCAGCGCGATACCTGTTTTCGAAAAATTCATCGTTTTGTCTCCTCGTTGACGGGGTGATCGCATGCCGGCAGCCCGACCGGCACTGGGGTGTCAGGACACGGTGGCTTCGTCGGTGCGGCTGTCGCCCTTGTTGTCCTTCCAGGTGATGGCCACCTTGTCACCCGCCTTGGCACCCTTGATCGTGAACTGCAGGAAAGGGTTCTTGGCAACGGCAGGGCCCCATTCCGCAGTGAGTACGGATTTGCCGTTGTGGGTGGCCGTCACCTCGGTGATGTGCCATGCCGGAATCGTCTTGCCGGATGCGTCCTTGCGCTGACCGGTCTCCATTTCATGGGCCATCAGCACACGCACGGTGGCATTGCCTCCCGCGGCCTGGGCTCGAATACGCATTGGATCTGCCATGGTGAACTCCTGGATCTGTGGGTAGTGAACTGAAACGGTAGCTGCGAGGCATCAGCCGCCGCAACCGCCAAGCGTGACCTTGACTTCCTTCTTGGCGAACAGCACCTTGCCGTCATTCATGACCGCAACGGCATAGACGTCCGAGGACTGTCCCATCTTGGCGCGCGTGGAAACGTTGCTGTCCACGCCATCCGTCATGTTGAAAGAGGCGACCAATACACTGGGGTTCTTCTCGACCAGCACCAGCAACTGCTTCACACCGGGCAGTGCCGTGCTGGCACCAAGCGGAACCACCGCGCCGTTCTCGGCGATGTCCGGACCGGCAACGGTCACATCCTTGCTTTCGGTGGGAGCGCCTGCACCGAGCGCCTTGAGGACATCGGCCAGCGTCTTGGCCTCGAAGGCCTTTGCGTTGAACGCCTGCGCATACTGGGGGAACAGGCCGGTGCTCAGCAGCAGGCCGGCCACGACAGCACCCTGTTGCAGGGTGGTTCGGCGGGATTGATTCATGGGGATCTCCTTCGGGTTGGGGGTCACTGACAAACAAGGGCGGCAACAACGCATGGGCGGGCAACTGTCAACGCGCTGCGCCCGCAGCAATCCAGTTGGCTATGATGCGTGCATCTGCTTCGCTGAGCGTCTGCGCGGGCATGGGAATCGGGCCCCAGACACCGGAACCACCGGCCCGGATCTTGCCCGCGATGTAATCGACGTTGCCACTGTGCTTCTTGGCCACGTCGGTGAACGCCGGCCCCACGATCTTCTGGTTCACGCCGTGGCAGGCCATGCAGTTGTGCTTGGTCGCAAGCGCCAGCGCGATCTTGCCCTGCTGTGCGGCCGATGCATCGGGCTTCGGTGCCGCCTTGGCTGCGGCTGCCGCCGGCGTGGCGACCGCCATCGGCTGACCGGGCTTGACTTCCGGCCGGGTGGTGTCTGCACCGCGCTGTGGGCCGACCAGGCGGTTCTGTTCCGCCAGATTGCCGTGCTGGTTGCGCGCAAAGTCGGGCAAAGACGATGCAAGTGCGACATCGGTGGCGCAGTCACGCATGCACGCCTTGGCCTGGACGTCGGGCCGCTGGCGCGCCTTGGCGGAGAACTCCGACCCTGGCCACATGGCGTGATCGGTGGTCATGCCGTTGCGGTTGGGCATGCGGGCCTGGACTTCGGCCATGTTCTTGTCGGACAGGGTGAAGTTATCCGGGACGATATTGCCCAGATTCAACAGGTAGGCAGTTACCGCATACACCTCGTCCTTGGTCAGCGACTTGGGCTGGTTCCAGGGCATGGCGCGGTTGATGTAGTCCCACAGTGTCGACAGTGTGGGCACCTTCATGAGCGTGGTGCGCCCAGGGTAGGCCTGGTCGGTGAGTCGGGCCACGCGGCCGGTCTTGACGTCCTCGGCAGTGGTGCCGCCCACGATCGGGCTGAAGACCTGGTTGGACTCTCCGAACACGCCATGGCAGGACGCGCATTTGGCCTCCCAAACGTCCATGCCCTGCGCCACCGAACCGGAGCCGGCCGGCAGTCCCTTGAAATCGGGGCGCACATCGATGTCCCACGCGGCAAGCTCCGACGGTGTCGCGGCGCGGCCGATGCCGGGGTACTTCTCCGACGCATGGGCGAGACTCGACAACAGCGCCCCGGCGACAACGGCCACCCCCGCAAGGCGCATCATCAGGCGATCAGGAGACCTGGACATTCTTGACCTCACCGCTTTCCTGGACCAGCCAGGACTGGATCGAATTGTTGTGATAGATGGACCGCGTGCCCCGGACGGCGCGCGTCTGCCGGTAGGTCGGCTGGACATACCCGGTGTCGTCGATCGCGCGGCTTTGCAGGATCGCCGGCTTGCCGTCCCAGACCCAGTCGAGGTTGAAGCGGGTGAGGCACTTGCTCAGTACCGGCGTCTCCAGCCGCGCCACGCGCCAGTTGCGCCCACCGTCCGTGGAGACATCGACACGCTTGACCTTGCCACGCCCGGACCAGGCCAGGCCGGTGATGTTGTAGTAGCCCTTGTCCAGCAGCACCTGCCCGCCGGACGGGGTGGTCACGACGCTCTTGCACTCCTGGATGCTGGTGTACTGGCGATGCAGACCGTCAGGCATCAGGTCGATGTAATGCACGGCCTCGTCCTTGGTGGCATACGGCTTGTCGCCCACCTCGATACGGCGCAGGTATTTCACCCAGCTCACACCCTGGATGCCGGGCACCACCAGACGCAGCGGATACCCGTTTTCGGGCCGCAG
>JBIKTP010000499.1:0-3237 GCA_044348035.1 Burkholderiaceae bacterium | reverse complement strand
GTTGCGGGGTCCACCATCGGCCCGAAGCAGGCGTCCTGCACCTGGGCATCCAGCAGCGCCCGCAGCAGGTTGGTCGAGTCACCATAGGTGCCGCCGCCGGGGTTGTCGGCATAGTCTGCCACGATGATCGGGCCGCGTCCCTCCGGGCGGTAGGCCTTGCACAGGGCTGCGGCCTGCTCCACGGTGTGGAACTGGTTGATCGCGTCGTTCCTGCAGGCCCATATGTCTTCGGCCAGTGTGCTGGCAAAGTCGGCGTGGCGCGCCAGGTCACCCTGCGCAGTGACGGTGACACTGGGACCCACCTCGGGGATGTCGGCATTCGGAAACGCGCCGTTGATGCTCACTGCAAACACGTCCGCCTGCTGCTCGTAGGCACGGGCACGCTCCAGCCGCGCCAGCATCGGGCCGACATCGGTGCGCCCGCCGTTGGCCTCTTCCAGCATCGGCCGGGTCACGCGCAGCGTCACCGGCCGGATCTCGCCGCGCATCGTGCGCTGCAGGATGTCGCCCGCATGCCGCGCGGCCACCCGCATGTCGGTGTGCGGGTAGGTCTTGAAGGACACGATGATCTGGGCCAGATCGCACATCGCTCTGCTGACATTGGCATGGGGGTCCAGCGTGATGCCGATCGGCAGATGGGGGCCGACCACCGCCCGCAGGCGGCGCAGCAGTTCGCCCTCGCCGTCATCGCAGAAGTCCGGCACCATCGCGCCGTGCAGCCCCAGCAGGATGCCGTCGAGCGTGGCGCGGTGTTCCCGTGCGGCATCGACGATGGGTGCCGTGAGCGCATCGAACGCCTCCCGCGTGACCGGGCCGCCCGGTTGCGCATGGGCGCTGATCACATGCGTGACATGCCAGTCGTGCGCTCGACCGGCCTCCAGGAAGCCTGCGAGCTCGGTGTTGTTGTCCTGGCGTGCAGCGATGGCGTCTGCGCCGTACAGCAGCCCGCGTTGTGCGAAGACGTCCAGGCCGGTCGGCAGCTTGCAGAAGGTGTTGGTCTCGTGCAGGAACTCGGATGTGAGAACGTGAAATCGGGTCATGGAGGGTGGTGCAGGTGGCGGGTCGAGCACGGGCAGGCTCAGGGCTCCAGCGGGTGGTGGCATGCCAGGCGGTGGCCGGCGGTGGCAGCTGGCGCGTCGATGAGGGGCGGACGTTCGCTTTTGCAGCGCGCGCTGGCGCGCGGGCACCGTGCGGCATAGGCACAACCGGCGGGCAGGTTGAAGGCGTCTGGAATCTCCCCCTGCAGCAGTGTGACGACGCGCCGGCGGCGCGGGTCGGGCTCGAAGGTGCTGTCCATCAGGGCGCGGGTGTAGGGGTGGCGCACGGTGGCCAGCGGCTCGGGCAGGATCTCGACCACGCGGCCGAGGTACATCACGACGATGCGGTTGCAGAAATACCGCACCAGCCCCAGGTCGTGCGAGATGAACAGATAGGTCAGGCCCAGATCCCGCTGCAGTTCCTCCAGCAGCGCAATGATCTGCGCCTGGATCGACACATCGAGCGAGGCAGTGGGCTCGTCGAGCACCAGGAAGTCGGGCTGCAGTGCCAGGGCCCGTGCAATGCCCACGCGCTGCTTCTGGCCGCCCGACAGCTGGTGCGGAAAGCTGTCCGCCAATGCCGGATTCAGCCCCACCATGGCCATCCGCGACTCGACCTTGCCGCGCCGGTCTGCAGCCTGCAGCCGGACGCCCTGCACCTGCAGGGGTTCGAGCACTGCATCGCGCACGCTGTAGCGCGGGTCGATGGAGGAGTACGGGTCCTGAAACACCATCTGCATCCGCCGGCGCAGCGCCCGCAGGCCCGACGCGGAAACGCCCGCAAGATCGGTGCCATCGAACGACACCGTGCCGCTGCTGGCATCGAGCAGGCGCAGCACCAGGCGCGCCAGCGTCGATTTGCCGCAGCCGGACTCCCCCACGACACCGGTCACCTGGCCACGCGGGATGTCCAGGTCGACATCGCTCACCGCCGTGAGGCTGCGTTGCCTGCCGAACAGGCTGCCCCGGCTGGTGAACACGCGGGTGAGGCCCTGCGTCCGCACCAGCGGCGCTGCGGCAGCGGACGGGGTCGTGGATTGCGCGTCAGCCATTCGGGCTGCCTTGCGTTCCGGCGAAATGGCAGGCCACCCGGTGGCTGCCCCGTACCTGCAGCGTCGGTGCCTCCGCCCCACAGCGGGCCTGCGCCAGGCTGCAGCGCGGGTGGTAGCGGCAACCGCTTGAATAACTGGCCACGCTCGGAACGATCCCCGGGATGCCGCGCAGGCTCCCGCTGGCCTGGCCACTGCGCGGTATGCAGGCGATCAGCGCCTGGGTGTACGGATGGGCCGGTGCGGCAAAGACCGCATCGACGGCATTGCTCTCGGCGACCCGGCCGGCGTACAGCACCACGACCTCGTCGCAGGCCTGGGCGACCACGCCCATGTCATGCGTGATCAGTACCAGCGCCAGCCCGCGCTGGCGCACGAGGTCCACGAGCAGCTGGATGATCTGGGCCTGGATGGTGACGTCCAGTGCCGTGGTGGGTTCATCGGCGATGATGAGTTCCGGGTCGCCGGCCAGCGCCATGGCGATCACGACGCGTTGTTTCATGCCACCCGACATCTGGTGCGGATACTGGCCATGCACGGTGGCTGCATCCGGAATCCTCAACTGCTCCAGCAGCTCGATGCTGCGCTGGCGCGCTGCTGCTGCGGTCAGGCCCCGGTGCAGCATGCCGACCTGATCGATCTGCGCGCCGACCCGCAGCATGGGGTCGAGCGAGGTCATCGGGTTCTGGGTGATGAGGGCGATGCGCCGGCCACGCAATGCGCGGTAGCGCGTTTCCTCCAGCCCGACCAGCTCGGTGCCAGCGAAGCGGACCGAGCCCTGGCTGACCCGGCCCCCGATCAGAGGCAGCAAGCCCATCAGGGCCATGGCCGTGAGCGATTTCCCGGAGCCGGATTCGCCGACCAGGCCCAGGATGCTGCCTTTGTCCAGCGTGAACGCGATGCGGTCCAGAGGCTGCAGCGGCCCGATCGTGACGGACAGGTCGCGGACTTCTAGCAGGAGCATGGTGTTGATCTTCCCCGGTGACGGCATTGGCAGGCGTCACCAGAACTACCTTGGCGTTGGCGCGCGTCGCGGCAGGCGGTGCCCGGCGGGGGCGAACAGCGACGCGGTCGGGCGCTGAACGCGCCGACGGACCTGCGGTGCTCGCCGCCGGGGCGCATCGCCAAACTCACTGCGTTCGCTTCGCTCT
>JBIKTP010000498.1:0-3246 GCA_044348035.1 Burkholderiaceae bacterium | reverse complement strand
ACCGGAAGATTCTGTGGTCGCGCCCAGGCGAACACCTCGGACAGCGGGACGGTGTCGTCGCTCTCGCCGTGGATCACCAGGGACTGCGGATGCAGCTCTGCGGGCAGCGCCGGAACGCTGAAGCGACCTGTTGCCGCGCCGACGAGCACTATCTGCGCGATGTCGCGCCGGGCCTGCAGACGGGCCACTGCCTCGCACACGACAAAGGCACCAAACGAGAAACCGGCCAGAGCCACCAGCCCGTCGGGGGCGCAGGCGGCCACCACCGACAGGAAGTCCTCGCGTTCACCCCGACCTTCGTCGTAGGTGCCGGCGCTCGCTCCCACACCCCGGAAGTTGAACCGGACCGCCTCCCAGCCACTGGCCACGAACGCCCTGGCCAGGGTCTGGACGACCTTGTTGTCCATGGTGCCGCCATACAGCGGGTGAGGATGGGCGATGACCGCGACACCCCGCTGCGCGGAGCCTGCACCGGCGACCGGAGCATCCCGCAGGACCTCGAGTGCGCCGGCAGGCCCGGGAATGACCAACCTGCGTGATGCTGCGTTCACCGGCGCATGTCCTGTCCGGGCAAATGCTCAACGCCCCAGATGCGGCGGGGTCAGCAGGCGCTCGACCACCGTGCCATTCTTCAGGTGGGATTCGACGATCTCGTCGATGTCTTCGGCATCGAGGTAGGTGTACCAGACGGCCTCCGGGTAGACGACAGCGACCGGGCCTGCGGCACAGCGGTCCAGGCAACCCGCCTTGTTCACGCGCACCTTGGCAGGGCCGGCCAGGCCCAGTTCCTTGACTTTCTGCTTGCAGCGGTCGAAGCCCGCCTGTGCCGCCTGGCGGGCACAGCATTCCTCGCCGTTCTTGCGTTCGTTGAGGCAAAAGAAGATGTGGCGCTGGTAATAGGACTTGTCGGACATGGATGCCGGGGTTGTGCTGGAGTTCATGACCTGATTCTAGTTTTTCCCCTCCTGCCGCCAGATCGTCGACAGCAGGTAGATGAGCGTCGCATAGGGCCAGAGCCAGCCCAGCCATTGCGCCAGGCCATGGAAACGGATGAACCGGCCCTGCTCCCAGGTCTGCAGGGTCTGCGAGAAGTAGGGGTCGGCGGGCGCCTGGTTCAGCAGACTGAGATAGACCCCCAGGGCCAGCAGGGCCACGGAAGCGCTCGCGCGTGGCGGGGCTGTTGCCAGCAGGCCCGCCAGCAGCGCAGCCAGCACCAGCCCGGCAACCACGGGCTGCTGCAGCCAGCCCCAGGCATGCTGCGGCCCGTAGGACAACGCGGCCGACAATCCGGTGGCCAGCACACCCGAGGCCAGGGCCAGAAGTACAAATACCAGGCGGCGGCGGCGCGACCAGATGATGCAGAAGCCGACCAGGCAGGGGATCAACATGCCCAGCAGAACACACACGAATTCGGCGGCCGGCACCAGAGGCTGCAGTTCGACCTCGCGCAGCGGGACCCACTCCAGGAAAGGTGTGTCCACAAGCACGTCAACCAACGCCACTTCCAGCCGCTCCAGCACCTGCCCCAGCCCCAGGGGCACGGCGGCCGGGAACAGCAGTGCCGCCGGCCACAAGGCCAGCAACACCATCCCGCCGCTGGCATCGGGCAGGAACCAGCGGGCGCGGAATCTGCTCCAGCGGTCGATCGCACCCATTTTTTCGAGCGCAGTGGCCAGCACCGCCCCGCACCAGCCGCCGGCAATGTTGAGGGCCAGGTCCACGTTCGAGGGTACGCGATGCGGAAGGTAACTCTGCAGCGCCTCCATCACCAGGGACAAGACGGCGCAGGCCAGCGTCGCGCGCAGCACGACCCTGCGACCACGGCCCGTGCGCCAGGCGGTCAGGGCCAGCAGAAAGCCCGCCGGGACATATCCCAGCACATTGGAGGCAAGGTCAAAGCCAGTCCAATACCGCGGCCAGGGAGCGGCCAGGAATGCCCATGGCGCAATGCCCTGGTAGCGCCAGTCGGAAAACGGATAAAGACTGGCATACACGATCAACCCGGCGAAGCTGAGTGCCAGCGGCCAGGCAGATGTCCTTTGCATCGGGCCGGAGCCGTCAGAACGGCTTCACCACCACCAGGATGACAGTGGCCAGCAGCATCAGCACCGGCGCTTCGTTGAACCATCGGTACCACACGTGGCCGTGCCGATTGCCACCAGCCTTGAAGCGCCGCAAAAGGCCTTTGCACATGTGCTGGTACCCAACCGCCAGCACCACGATGAGCAGTTTGAGGTGCAACCATCCGCTGCCTGGTCCAAAACCAAACCCGGGAACACCGCGCAACATCCACCACAGCCAGATGCCGAAACCCAGCGCCGGCCACGCCAGCACAGCCGTGAACCTGTAGAGCTTGGCCGCCATCAGAAGCAGGCGCTCACGTTCAGCAACCGAGCCGGCGGGCACCATGGCCAGGTTGACAAAGATCCGCGGCAGGTAGAACAGCCCGGCGAACCAACTCGCCACGAACACGATGTGGAAGGACTTTACCCAGAGCATGCAGGCAGTTTAGAGCAATTGTTCACGGTGTCCAAAGGCAGCATGCTCCGGCGAGAGGGCAAAAAAAACCCCAGCACAGGGCTGGGGGAGAAGCCTTTTCTGCTGTCACACATCAAGGCCCCGCTCAGGGAGGAAAAGCGGGGAGCGGCAAACCGCCCACGCGAAATCTAGCAAAAACAAGCGCGTGATTCAAGGGTTTTGTTACAAGTGTGTCGCATCCACGACATAATTGTGCTGGCATCACTCCCAGGGGTTTCGTCCTGCCCACAAACTGTGCAGCACCTGGGGCCGGATCAGGCACAATTTTCCCCATGACACATTTCGCTGCCTATCCAATGGGCCGTCCACGGCGCCTGCGCCGCGACAGCTTCACCCGCAACCTCGTGCGCGAGCACCGGCTGAGCGCGCATGACCTGATTTATCCGGTGTTCGTGCTCGACGGCAAGGGCCAGCGCGAACGCGTTGCCTCGATGCCGGGCGTCGAACGCCTGAGCCTGGACCTTCTGCTGCCGGTGGCAGAGCGGTGTGTCGCACTCGGTATTCCCGTCATGGCCCTGTTCCCGGTGATCGATCCCGTGCTCAAGACCCCGGATGGCCGCGAGGCCTGGAATCCGGACGGCTTGGTTCCGCGCGTCGTGCGGGAGCTGAAAAAGCGATTCCCGGAGCTGGGGGTGATGACCGACGTTGCCCTCGACCCCTTCACCAGCCACGGGCAGGACGGCCTGCTGCATCCTGACCCGGCGGAAA
>JBIKTP010000496.1:0-3248 GCA_044348035.1 Burkholderiaceae bacterium | reverse complement strand
CTCAGCGTGCCGGCTGCGGCGCATCAGCCATCGCAGGCGCTATGCAGCGCTGCCCGGTTCGACCGTGATAGCCACCACGGTTCGGCCCGGCGCGCCGGTGACCACGAGTGTCACGCCGATCGCGCGTGCGCGTTCCTGCATCGACAGCAGGCCCCTTTGCCGGGGCAGGGTGGCGTCGAACCCGCGTCCGTCATCGATGATCTGCGGCAGCACACCAAGGCCCTGTGGTGTCAGGGGACGTGCCACGACACGCAGCGTCTGGGCGTTCGCATGCTGCAAGGTGTTCGAGAAGGCCTCGAACAGCATGAACTGCAACTGCGCCATCGCCCCGCATCGACCGACGCGACTGGTTCAAGCAGGTCTACCGCCCAGACCAGGCTGGCCGGCGTCAACTATCCTGACCGCCGGTCAAGGCAATTGTCGCCGACCAAGTTCGTCTGCTCTGACATTTGGCGTCCGTACCTGGAGGCCATCGCTACGCATTGTCCGCAGGCGGTGAATATCCTGGACCGCTTCCACATGGTGGCCAAGCTCAACAAGGCGCTGGACGAGGTTCGCGCCGGTGAGGCCCGGCGTATGGTTCGCGAAGGCCATGAGCCGGTGCTCAAGAAGAAGCGATGGTGTTTGCTCAAACGGCCGCACAACCTGACTGACAAGCAGCGGCTGAGCCTGCACGAGCAGCTGGAATACAACCTCAAGAGCGTGCGGGCCTACTTGCTCAAGCAAGAGTGACAGTTGTTCTGGCCGTATGACTCAATGCCTGGGCGGCCAAGTTCCTGGACGCGTGGTGCCAACGGGCGATGCGTTCGCGTATCGAGCCGCAGCCCAAACTCGCCCACAGATTCTTTTGACGAAGCAAAAAGCCTATCCTCGGTTCTGGCTGAACCTGCACTCCGGGTACGACATCCGGGTCGCGGACAGGACCATAGGCTCGATGGCTCAACCCGATGGGTCGGCTTGCAACAGCGAAGCGCCATCGACGCCACCGCCGCGTGCTGCGGCAGCAAACAGCAAGGCTGCCGCCCGATCGCGGGGCAATGGCCTCGTTCAAGGGCGAGGTGAGGTGGTTGCCAGCCCGGACAACAGTCATGTCCAGGTCGGGGCTCGGAGATGGCAAATCCTGTCCCCGGACCTTGCGGCCGGAGGCACCGCCCGGCGTGGTGGCCGGTAGAATCCCCGGCAGCCGGGGCCTTCCAGTCTTCTGCGCACCGGTACCTTTCGCAAGGTCCCCCATGAATACCGCAAGCATCCACCCGCCAGACTCCCTGGCCGGCCGAGACGTCGCCTACCACCTGCACGCCTGCACGAACCTGCGCCAGCACGAAATCGATGGTCCGCTTGTCATCGAGCGCGGCGACGGCATTTACGTCTGGGATACCGCTGGTCGGCGTTACATCGAAGGCATGTCCGGGCTGTGGTGCACCACCCTGGGTTTCAGCGAGCAGCGCCTCTGCGACGCCGCCGACCGGCAGATGCGCACACTCCCCTTCAATTCGACCTTTCGCGGTCGCAGCCATGCGCCGCTGATCGAACTCGCCGAGCGGTTGATCGCCCATGCACCGGTGCCGATGTCAAAGGCGTTCTTTGCCTCCTCGGGATCGGAGGCTAACGACACCGCGCTCAAACTCGTCGCCTATTACCACCACGCCACAGGGCGGCCGGGCAAGCGCCGGATCATTGCGCGCCGCCATGGCTACCACGGCACCACGATCGCCACCGCAGCCATCACGGGCATCGACGATTACCACACCCACTTCAACTTGCCGACGTCCGATGTGCTGGTCGTCGACGCCCCGCACCACTGGCGCGCTGCGCTGCCAGGAGAAACCGAAGAGGCCTACGCCTCGCGTCTGGCCGATCAGGTCGAGCGCACGATCGTGCAAGCAGGCCCAGAGACTGTCGCTGCATTCATCGCCGAGCCGGTGATGGGCGTCGGCGCAGTACTGATCCCGCCGCGCGGCTACTTCGAGAAGATTCAGGCGGTACTTGACCGCTACGACATCCTGATGATCGCGGACGAGGTGATCTGCGGCTTTGGGCGAACCGGCAACTGGTGGGGCAGCCAGACCTTTGGCATGAAACCTGACATCGTGACCTGTGCCAAGGCCCTGTCATCTGCCTACCTGCCGATCTCGGCGGTGCTGGTCAACGAGCGCGTCTTCGGTCCGGTGGCCGACGCGAGCCAGCGCGTGGGCACGTTCGGTCACGGCTACACCTACTCGGGCCATCCGGTCTGTGCAGCGGTGGCCTTGGAGACGATGCGCATCTATGAGGAGCGCGATATCGTGGGCCATGTGCGAGAGGTGTCACGCCGCTTTCAATCCGGCCTGCGCGCACTCGCGGCTTCGCCGATCGTCGGCGAAGTCCGTGGGGTCGGGCTGATGGCCGCCATCGAACTGGTGGCCGACAAGGCCACGAAGACGCCTTTCGATGGCTCGCGCCGGGCGGCGGCAACAGTCGCTGCGCGCGCCCTCGACAATGGCCTGTTCGTGCGTGCGATCGGCGACTCCATCGTCACCGCACCGCCTCTGATCATCAGCGCCGAGCAGGTGGACGACCTGGTGGAGCGCATCGGCCTGGCGCTGGCGCAGACGCAAGCCGCACTGCTGGCCCGCCCGCCGGTTCAGGACCCGAGGCAAGAACGGTCAGGCATATCGGGTCGGTGAAAACGGCTTAAGGTCGACGCTGGCGGGCCGCCCCGACAGCAAGTCCAGGACGATCGCCGCGGTAACGGGCGCAAGTGTCATGCCTATGTGGGCATGGCCGAATGCGAATACCGCCCGGCTGCTGGTGGGGGCAAACCCGATGACCGGCAATCCGTCTGGCAGCGAGGGACGAAATCCCATCCAGTAGCTGGGGTCGCTGGTACCCAGCCCCGGCAGCAACCGGCGCGCATGCTCCACCAGTTGATGCGCTCTTTCATAGTTGGGCGGCAGCGCTAAACCACCCAGTTCGACCGTTCCTGCCAGCCGCAAGCCACCTTGCATGCTGGTCAGCGCGTATTTGCCCTCGCCATCCAGCAATTGGGCCGGCAACTGCAGACCGGGCGCGGGCAACATGGCGTGGTAGCCCCGTTCAACATCGAGTGGCACCCGGGCGCCCAGTCTGGCGGCCAGCATCTTGGAGTGCGCTCCGCCAGCGAGCACGACGCTTTGGGCAAGCCAGCAGCCGCCTGCCGTCAGGACTCGCACCCCGCCCGGCTCTACCACCAGATCATCGACCTGCAAGCGCTGGAGGCGACCGCCACG
>JBIKTP010000497.1:0-3248 GCA_044348035.1 Burkholderiaceae bacterium | reverse complement strand
CTTTGACACCGCTGGTGGCATTGGCTTCGAATTCGGGAAGGGGTTTGTTGACAACGATCGCCATAAGTTTCTTGAGTCTCGCGTGCAGAATGTGTCAGGGTCTGGCTGAAGCGGGGCATGCGCAGGGAATGGCGTCGGCTTCGACCGAAGCCAGGGATTTTAGCTGCAAAAGCCCCCTCGCTGTTGCTTATTGCGAGCTGTTTTCAATCAGCAGTGCTGCCACCACCCGCCGCCCTTCGCCCGCCAGGATGTTGTAGGTGCGACACGCGGCACGGGTGTCCATGGTTTCCAGGCCGATTCTTTTGCCCATCAGCGCAGCCATCCAGGCGCCCGGCGGGAAGTGGATGCGTTCGCCGCTGCCAAACACCACCAGCTCGGCATCGATGGTGGCCAGTCCGGCGAAATGCTCGGCTGTCAGTTCGGCGAAGCTGTTGCAGTTCCAGGCCTGGCGCAAGCCGGAGGAACTGATGACGATGCTGCTGTTGATGCGCTCCCCGTCCACCGCAATCCATCCCGCCCCGTAACCCGTGATGGACTGCACGGTCGATTTGTCGGGCTGGAGTTTCATGGGCAGAGGCAGGAATGAACTGTGGTCAAATTATAGGTTTGCTGCATGTGTGCGACAGAGCCGGAGCCTTCCATGAAATCCATTCGCAAATCGTCCAAGCTCGACAACGTCTGTTATGACATCCGTGGCCCCATCCTCGCGTGCGCGCACCGCATGGAGGAGGAGGGCCACAAGATCATCAAGCTCAACATCGGCAACCTCGCCGTGTTCGGCTTCGATTCGCCCGAGGAGATCCAGCAGGACATGATCCGCAACCTGCCGAATTCCGCGGGTTACTCGGACAGCAAGGGCATCTTTGCGGCACGCAAGGCGGTGATGCACTACACGCAGCAGCAAGGCGTGAAGGGTGTGACCCTGGACGACATCTACCTTGGCAACGGCGCATCCGAGCTGATCGTCATGGCCAGCAATGCGATGCTCAACGAGGGTGACGAGATGCTGATTCCGTCACCGGACTATCCGTTGTGGACGGCCGCCGTCGTGCTGTCGGGCGGCAAGCCCGTGCACTACCTGTGCGATGAGGCGAGTGGCTGGATGCCCAGCCTGGATGACATCCGCTCCAAGGTGACGGCACGTACCAAGGGGATCGTGGTCATCAACCCCAACAACCCGACGGGTGCGCTGTATTCGGACGACCTGCTGAGGGGCATCATCGACATTGCCCGCGAACACGATCTGGTGATCTTCGCCGATGAGGTCTATGACAAGGTGCTGTACGACGGCGCCCGGCACACTGCCATCGCATCTCTCAGCGAAGATGTGCTGACACTGACTTTCAACAGCCTCAGCAAGAGTTACCGTTCCTGTGGTTACCGCTCGGGCTGGATGATCGTGTCGGGCGACAAGAAGCCCGCGCGCGACTACATCGATGGCCTCAACATGATGTCGAACCTGCGCCTGTGCCCGAACGTGCCGGGGCAGTGGGCGATCCAGACGGCATTGGGGGGATACCAGAGCATCAACGACCTCGTGGCAGAAGGCGGGCGCCTGCGCCGGCAGCGGGATCTCGCCTATGACCTGATCACCGCCATCCCCGGTGTCACCTGCGTCAAGCCGCGCGCGGCGCTGTACATGTTCCCGCGGCTGGATCCGGATCTCTACCCGATCGACAACGACCAGGACTTTGTCCTCGAGTTGCTCGAAGAAACCAAAGTCATGCTGGTCCAGGGCACCGGTTTCAACTGGGACAAGCCAGACCACTTCAGGATCGTTTTCCTGCCGCATGAGGACGACCTGCGGGAAGCCATCGGCCGCATCGCGCGCTTCCTGGAGCTGTACCGCAAGCGCCATGTCGGCAATCCTGCGCGCGGCCCGATCAAGCTGGTGGCAGCCCGCGCCTGATACATGGCCGCCTTCCCCGCATCATTTCCTTCCAACTCCATGAATCCCATCCAAGTCGGCCTTCTGGGCATAGGCACCGTCGGCAGCGGCACATTCAGTGTCCTGAAGCGCAACCAGACCGAGATCCGGCGCCGGGCCGGGCGCGGTATCGAGATCACGATGGTCGCCGACCTCGACGTTGCACGGGCGCAGTCGCTGGTGGGGCCGGACATCCGGGTGGTCAACGATGCCCGTGCCGTCATCGCCAACCCGGACATCGACATCGTCATCGAACTCATTGGCGGGTACGGCATTGCGCGCCAGCTCGTCATGGAGGCCATTGCAGCCGGCAAGCATGTGGTCACCGCCAACAAGGCGCTGCTGGCCGTGCACGGGACCGAGATTTTCGCAGCAGCCCATGCCAAGGGCGTCATGGTCGCGTTCGAGGCGGCCGTGGCCGGCGGCATCCCGATCATCAAGGCCCTTCGCGAAGGCCTGACCGCCAACAGCATCCAGTGGATCGCCGGCATCATCAATGGCACCACCAACTTCATCCTGAGCGAGATGCGTGACAAGGGACTGGATTTCGCGGTGGTGCTGAAGGAGGCCCAGCGCCTCGGGTATGCCGAGGCAGACCCCACGTTCGACATCGAGGGAGTCGATGCCGCGCACAAGGCCACCATCATGTCGGCCATCGCCTTCGGCATTCCGGTGCAGTTCGACAAGGCCTATGTCGAAGGCATCACCGGCCTGACCGCGCAGGACATCCAGTACGCGGGCCAGCTGGGGTATCGCATCAAGCTTCTGGGCATCACCAAGCGCAGTGTCGACAGCCGCACGGGTGCCGTGCGCGGCATCGAGCTGCGCGTACACCCCAGCCTGGTTCCGATGAAGCGCCTGATCGCCAACGTCGAGGGCGCCATGAATGCGGTGATGGTGCAGGGCGATGCCGTGGGGACGACGCTCTACTACGGCAAGGGCGCGGGCAGCGAGCCGACCGCCAGCGCAGTCATCGCCGATCTGGTCGACATCACCCGGCTGCATACCGCGGATGCCGCGCAGCGCGTGCCGCACCTGGCGTTCCAGCCCGATGCCATGAGCGATCTGCCGGTGCTGCCGATGAGCGAGATCATCACCTCCTATTACCTTCGGTTGCGAGTCGCCGATCGGGCGGGCGTACTGGCCACGGTCACCGGTATCCTGGCCGACGCCGGCATCAGCATCGACGCGGTTCTGCAGCGCGAAGCGGACGAAGTCGTGGCCGCCGGACAGGAGGCCCAAACCGACCTCATCATCCTGACCCATGATACGCGTGAGGGCACCATGAACGATGCATTGGCCCGGATGCAGGCCCTGAGCA
>JBIKTP010000036.1:0-9970 GCA_044348035.1 Burkholderiaceae bacterium | reverse complement strand
AGGTGGGTGAAGCGGTTGGTGACGGTCATGGTGGTGTGCTCGGTTTCATCAGGCGATCTCGTCGGGTGTGACGATGATCCAGTTGCGCTCCGCCGTGACCGGGTGGCCATGGTCGGACTGCGCCAGGGCATGGTGCTTCTGCATCGCGTGGATGCGGTCATGGTAATCGGGCTTGCGGGAGACAAACAGGCGCATCGCGCCGCGCTCCACATCGGGTGCGCGGAAGAACATCGGGCCGTCGCTGGCGGGCGTGTCGCCCGCCACCAGCACCGGCCGTTTCCAGGGGTGGATGTAGGTGTGGATCGCGGCCTGCTTGCCCTCGTACCAGGGCAGCGGCGCCCACAGCGTGTGGGTGAGTTCGTGGTCCAGCAGTGCGGTGGGGTCGTAGCGGCCCTCGGTGATGCGCTTGCGCGCGGTCGTCACCTCGCCACTGCGCCGGTCGCGCAGCAGCAGCGACACGCCGATCACGTTCTGCGGCTTCACGTGGTAGCCGTACCTCGGATCGGCCAGCACCATGCGCACCAGTTCCTCGGCTGCGGCGCTGACCACGTACACCTCGATGCCATGCGCCATCAGCGCGTGGTAGAGCTCCTGCTGGCCACGCTGCAGCCGCGGCGGCTCCACGTCGACCTGCACCAGGCGCTCACCCTCGTAGTACTGGGCGGGGATGGTGCTAGCGGCCGCCAGCATGTCGTCCAGGTGGCCCTTGAGTTCGCGCAGCGTGAAGCCGGCAAAGATCTGCGAGGCCCACGGGTAGCCGACCTGGTCGTCGATCTCGCCGAGCCGGAAGTAGTAGCTGTGCAGGGTCTCGCGCTGCCCGTTGGCATCGCGAAACGGGATGATCTTCAGGGACGGGTGCATGGTGTCGCGGGTGAGCACGCCCCGCGCCTCCATGAAGGGCAGCAGCGAACCGACCAGGTCATGGTGGTAGCTGGTGTTGTCGGCGTCGAACACGGCATAGGCGCCCTGGTGGGCGTTGGCGGCGATCAGCGCGCGCAGACGCGCGGCGGCCTGTGCAGGCCAGTGCTGCAGGTCGGGGCCGGAAGAGGTCGACGGCAGGGAGGAGGAAGTGGTCACGAACGAAGGTCCTTCAGCGCTGCCGGGTCTGGTAGTGCGGGTGCACGAACACCGGCGCGTCGGACGGCGGCAGCGCCCGGCGACCTCGGATCACGTCGGCCAGTTTCTCGGCCATCATGATCGTGGGCACATTCAGGTTGCCACTGACCACCTGCGGCATGATCGATGCGTCCACGACGCGCAGGCTCTGCACGCCATGCACCCGCGCCGCGCCGTCGACCACCGCCATGTCGTCCGTTCCCATGCGGCAGGAGCAGGACGGGTGGTAGGCGGTCTCGGCACTGGCGGCGATGTGCGCATCGATCTCGGCGTCGGTCTGCACACCGGGGCCGGGCGACAGCTCCTTGCCACGGAAACGGTCGAAGGCCTTCTGCGCGAACACCTCGCGGGTGAGCCGGATGGCGGCGCGCATTTCCTTGCGGTCCTGCTCCGTGCCCATGTAGTTGAAGGCGATCTCGGGCGCGTCCGTGGGTTTGGCACTGCGCACGCGCACATGGCCGCGGCTGGTGGGCCGCATCGGACCCACATGGGCCTGGAAACCATGGCCGGTGGCCGGCGCATTGCCGTCGTAACGCACTGCCATCGGCAGGAAGTGGTACTGCAGGTCCGGGTGCCGCACACCGGCCTCGCTGCGGATGAAGCCGCCCGACTCGAAATGGTTGGTGGCGCCCAGCCCGGTCTGGAACAGCATCCACTCCAGGCCGATCGCGCCCTTGACCAGCGGGCTGGTCGCCGAATACAGCGTGATCGGCTCCTTGCAGGCGTACTGCACATAGGTTTCCAGGTGGTCCTGCAGGTTCTCGCCCACGCCCCTGCGAGCGGCCACCACCGGAATGCCCAGCGGGTCGAGCAGGGCCGGGTCGCCGATGCCCGAGAGCTGCAGCAGCTGCGGCGAATTGATCGCGCCGCCGCACAGGATCACCTCGCGGCGGGCGCGCATCTGCGTCGGCTGACCGTCGACCAAGGCCTCCACACCCACCGCCTGCGGCATCTCGCGGCTGCCCTCGAACAGGATGCGCGTGGTCAGCACACCGGTCATCAGGCGCAGGTTGTCGCGCTGCAGCGCCGGGCGCAGGTAGGCCATCGCGGTGCTCCAGCGCCGGCCCTTGTGCACCGTCATGTCCATCGGGCCGAAGCCCTCCTGGCGGTAACCGTTCATGTCCTCGGTACGGCCGTAGCCGGCCTGGACGCCCGCTTCGATGAAGGCGTTGTAGAGCGGGTTCTCGCAGGCACCGGTGCTGACATGCAGCGGGCCGGAGTCGCCGCGGTAGGCGTCGCCGCCCTTGGCGCGGGTTTCGGACTTGCGGAAGTAGGGCAGGCAGTGCGCGTAGGTCCAGTCGTCGAGCCCGAAGTTGCCGGCCCAGCCGTCGTAATCCAGCGCATGCCCGCGGATGTAGACCATGCCGTTGATCGAGGACGAGCCACCGATCACCCGACCCCGCGGGCAGTGGATGCGCCGCCCGTTCATGAACGGCTCGGGCTCGGACTCGTACATCCAGGCATAACGCGGATTGGCCATCGGGTAGGCAAAACCCGAGGGCATGTGGATGAACAGGTTGTGGTCCATCGGGCCGGCCTCGAGCAGCAGCACGCGCACGTCGGCGTCTTCGCTGAGGCGGTTGGCCAGCACGCTGCCGGCGGAGCCGGCGCCGATCAGGATGTAGTCGTATTCCCGGTGGGCCATGGGCAGGTCAGCGGTAGCCGCAGGCGACGTCGCCCATCTCGACATACACGGTCTTGAGCTGGGTGTAGTGGTCCAGCGCGGCCATGCTGTTCTCGTGGCCGACGCCGGATTCGCCCGCGCCGCCAAACGGCATCTCGATCGGCGTGATGTTGTAGTTGTTGATCCAGCACAGGCCGGCTTTCAACCGGCCGGCAACGCGGTGCGCACGGGCCACATCGCGGGTGAACACGCCTGCAGCCAGGCCGAAACGGCTGGCGTTGGCCCGCTGCACGGCCTCGTCCTCGTCGTCGAACACCAGCATCGCCAGCACCGGGCCGAAGATCTCTTCGCGGACTATGCGCATGTCGTCGCGACAGTCGGCAAACACGGTGGGCGCCACGAAGTTGCCGCCGCCCTGCCCGGCCACCTCGACGCGGTGCCCGCCGATGGCCAGCCTGGCGCCCTCGACGAGGCCGCTGTGGATGTAGTCCATGACCTTCTCGGTGTGCGCGCGCGAGATCAGCGCGCCGACTTCGGTGGCCGGGTTCATCGGGTCGCCCACGCGCAGCAGCGCGGTGCGCTGCTTCAGGCGCGCCAGGAAGCGGTCGGCCAGCCCGCGCTGCACGAACACGCGGGTGCAATTGGTGCAGACCTCGCCCTGGGTGTAGAAGTTGCCCATCATCGCGGCGGCCACCGCCTGCTCCAGGTCGGCATCGTCAAACACCAGCAGCGGGGACTTGCCGCCGAGCTCCATCGTCACCCGCTTGAGCGAGCCTGCAGCCGTCTGCATCACCTTCTTGCCGGTGGGCACCGAACCGGTCAGCGACACCTTGGCGACCCCCGGGTGTTCGGCCAGCAGCGCGCCGGTGCTGCCGCGCCCCTGCAGCACGTTGAAAACGCCCGGCGGCACACCGGCCTCGAAGTAGATCTCGGCCAGCCTCAGGGCCGTGCTCGGCGTGAGTTCGGAAGGCTTGAAGATCATGGCATTGCCGGCTGCCAGGGCCGGCGCCGACTTCCAGCAGGCAATCTGGAGGGGATAGTTCCACGCGCCGATGCCCACGCACACGCCCAGCGGCTCCTTGCGGGTGTACGCGAACGCGTTCTTCAGCGGTACCTGCATGCCGGTGAGCGTGGCCGCCGCACCGGCGAAGTACTCGATGCAGTCGGCGCCGCTGTGGACGTCGACCACCAGCGCCTCCTGCAGCGGCTTGCCGCAATCGGCCACCTCCAGCGCGGCGAGTTCCTCGTTGCGCGCACGCAGCAGCACCGATGCCCGGTGCAGGATGCGGCCCCGCTCGGTGGCGGTCATGGCCGACCAGGTCTCGAAGCCCCGCTGCGCGGCCGCCACCGCGGCGTCCACGTCGGCGCTGTCGGCGTCATGCACGACGCCGATCAGGGCTCCGGTGGCAGGGTTGGTGTTGTCGAATGCCACACCACCACCCACGCAGGGCTGGCCGTCGACAAAACCGGTGATGCGGAGGGTGTCCATCGTCTGCTTCCTGTTGTCATCGTCATGGAACCGGCCGATGGAGGCGACTTGCGCCGCCGCAGCCGGCGGCGCCCGCGGGCTCAGCGCTTGAGCGCCGCCTGCACCACCGGCAGGCCGTCCTTGCCGTCGAAGGTCTTGACGCCCTTGAGCCAGGCGTCGAGCACGCCGGGGTTCTTCTTCAGGAAGTTGCGTGCGGCCGTGTTGGGCTTGGTCTTCTGCAGGATCGGACCCATGACCTGGTTCTCCATGTCGGTGGTGAACTGCAGGTTCTTGAGGAAGGCCATCACATTGGTGCACTTGGCCTCGTAGGACGGCGGCACCGCGGTGTAGACCTTGGCCTCGCCCAGGTTGGGGCCGAAGATGTCGTCGCCACCGGCCAGGTACTTCATCTTCATCTGCACGTTCATGGGGTGCGGCTCCCAGCCCAGGAACACGATCGCCTTCTTGGCGCGGATCGCGCGCTGCGCCTCGACCAGCATGCCGGCCTCGGAGGACTCGACCATCTTGAAGCTCTTGAGGCCGAACTTGTTGTCCTTGATCATGCCGGCGATCAGCGCATTGCCGTCGTTGCCGGGCTCGATGCCGTGGATCTTGCCGCCGAGGTCCTTTTCGAACTTGGCGATGTCGGCAAAGGTCTTCAGGCCCTTGTCGTACAGGTAGTCGGGCACCGCCAACGTGTATTTCGCGCCCACCAGGTTGGGCTGCTCCAGCACCTTGATCTGCCCGGCCTTGACAAAGGGCTCGATCACCGGCGTCATCGACGGGTTCCAGTAACCCAGGAACACGTCGATCTGCCTGTTCTTCATGCCGGCGAAGGTGATCGGGATCGAGGCGATCGTCACGGTCGGCTTGTAGCCCAGCTCCTCCAGCACCACCGAGGCCAGCCCGGTGGTGGCGGCGATGTCGCTCCAGCCGACGTCTGCAAAACGAACCGTCTTGCAGCTGGCATCTTCAGCGGCCTGGGCCTGCAGGCCGAGGGACAACAGGGCAGTGGCAACAAGGCTCAGTGTCTTCAGTTTCATGGCAGCTCCTGGGGAAGTGGATGAAAGATTCTACGAGGCGGCATCGCCGCGCGGCTCGCGCCGCGATGCCCGCCTGCCGCGGGTGGAGGACTCGTTGGTGATGGCCACACGCTCCGGAAGGGTTACCGCCTCGCGCAGGCGCTCGAAGGGCGCCGTCAGGTGCGGGATGGCCATGGCCTCGACGAAGAACTCCTGGAAGCGCGGCTCGACCGCGGTCTCGATCTTCTCGACCCGGCGCACCAGCTGCTCGATCTCGCGGCGCGAGCGCTGGTCCAGCAGGGCGATGCGCGCGCCGGTACCGGCGGCATTGCCAGCGGAACTGACATGGTCGAGGCGGCAGTCGGGGATCATGCCCAGCACCATCGCGTACTTCACGTCGATGTGGCTGCCGAAGGCGCCGGCCAGGCGGATGCGGTCCACCTTGTCGATGCCCATGCGCTCCATCAGCAGCCGCACGCCGGCATACAGCGCGGCCTTGCCCAGCTGGATGGCACGCACATCATTCTGCGTGACCTTGATCGACGAGGTGCCGACCGTGGCCTTGCAGATCTCGTAGGAAAAGGTGCGCACGTCGCTCTGGATGCGCGGGTTGCGCGCGGCCAGCTCGCCGTTGATCACGCCGTCGTGGCGGATCACGCCGGCCAGGTACAGCTCGGCCAGGATCTCGATGATGCCCGAGCCACAGATGCCGGTCACGCCGGTGGCTGCAGTGGCCGTTGCGAACCCCGGGTCGTCGGACCACAGGTCGCAGCCGATCACCTTGAAGCGCGGATCGAGCGTGGCCGGGTCGATGCGCACGCGCTCGATGGCGCCGGGCGCCGCGCGCTGCCCGCAGCTGATCTGCGCGCCCTCGAAGGCCGGGCCGGTCGGGCTCGAGCAGGCCAGCAGCCGGCGGTTGTTGCCCAGGACGATCTCGGCGTTGGTGCCCACGTCGACCAGCAGCGTCACCTCTTCGGTCAGGTCAGGGCGTTCGGCCAGCACCACACCGGCGGTGTCGGCGCCCACATGGCCGGCGATGCACGGCAGCACATAGATGCGGGCATTGCGGTGGATGTGGAAATCGATCTCCACCGCCCACAGCGTGATCGCCCGGTCGGTAGCCAGCGCGAAGGGCGCGCCGCCGAGCTCGATCGGGTTGATGCCCAGCAGCAGGTGGTGCATGATGGGATTGCCGACGAAGGTGGCCTCCAGGATGTCGGTGGCTTCGATGCCGACCTGCCTGGCCACGTCGCTGGCGAGCTCGTTGATGGCGCCGCGCACCGCGTCGGTCATCTCCTTCTCGCCGCCCGGGTTCATCATCACGTAGGACACCCGGCTCATCAGGTCTTCGCCGAAACGGATCTGCGGGTTCATGATGCCGGCGGCCGCCACCACGTCGCCGGTGGCCAGGTTGCAAAGGTGCGCCGCGATGGTGGTGGAGCCCACGTCGATCGCGATGCCGTAGGCATGCTCGCGAAAGCCCGGCCACACCGCGATGATCTGGCTCGCGCCATGCACCGCCACGGTGACCTTCCAGTCGCCTTCACGCAGGGCCTGCTGCAGCTGGTGCAGCACCCGCACGTCGCACTGCAGGTCGGTCAGGCGCCATTCGAATTCGAGCGCGTCCTCCAGCCGGCGCAGGTCGCCGGACGGGTCGTGCATGTCTGGCTGCTGCACCTCGACAAAATGCAGGCGGATCACCGGGTCGAGCTCGATGTCGTGCGCCTCGGCGGCCTTGCGCACCACCTGGCGGTGCACCTGGCTGCCCGAGGGCACGTCGATGACCACGTCGCCCTGCACCTGCGCCGAGCAGGACAGTCGCCGGCCGGCGGCCATGGGCTGCGTCTTGCAATACTCTTCCTCGACCGCGCCGAAGGGCGTGAGGTTCTCTGCACGCGACGTCACGCCGTGCTTGGCGAACTCTCCTTCGGACACCACCACCTGGCAGCGCCCGCAGATGCCGCGCCCGCCACACACCGAATCGATGTCCACGCCCAGCGAGCGCGCAGCCTGCAGCACCGGCGTGCCAACCGGAAAACGCCCCCGGCGGCCGGAGGGGGTGAATACGACCAAAGCGTCTTTGGAGCTCACGGTTTCCTTCCAGAACACCATGGAACCGGCTTTGCCGGGCCATCGGTGTTGCCCCCTGCAAGGGGGGGACGGCACACGCAGTGTGACGGCATGGGGGTGTTCATACTCGCCTACGACGGCCGACTTCGCGGCGGCCACGGCCGACTTCGCCATCGGCGCCCACGGCCGGCTCGGCGCGGAACTTGCGGATCCAGCGGGCGCAGTCCGGGTCGTGGCCCATCATCACGTCGGCGCCCATCGTGGCGCGGATCACTTCTTCGTGCAGCGGGTTGGTGATGGCCGATGTCATGCCGGAACCGATGGCCATGGTCAGGAAGGCGGCATTGATGCCGTTGCGCTCGGGCAGGCCGAAGCTGACGTTCGACGCGCCGCAGGTGGTGTTGACCTTGAGTTCGGTGCGCAGCCGGTGCACCAGCGCCATCACCTGAACGCCCGCCAGGTTGATGGCGCCGATGGGCATGACCAGCGGGTCGACCACGATGTCGCACGCCGGAATGCCGTAATCGGACGCGCGCTCCACGATCTTCTTGGCGACCGCAAAACGGACATCGGGGTCCTGCGAGATGCCTGTCTCGTCGTTGGAGATCGCCACCACGGCCGCGCCGTATTTCTTGACCAGCGGCAGCACCGTCTCGAGCCGGTCTTCCTCGCCGGTGACCGAGTTCACCAGCGCCTTGCCCTTGTAGACGGCCAGGCCGGCTTCCAGCGCCGCGACGATGGAGGAGTCGATGGACAGCGGCACGTCGGTCACCGACTGCACGAGTTCGATGGCCTGCGCCAGCAGCGCGGGCTCGTCGGCCAGCGGAATGCCTGCGTTCACGTCCAGCATGTGGGCGCCAGCCTGCACCTGGGCCAGCGCGTCGGCGATGACCCGGCTGAAGTCACCGGCAATCATCTCGGCGGCCAGGATCTTGCGCCCGGTGGGGTTGATGCGTTCGCCGATGATGACGAAAGGGCGGTCGAAGCCGATGACGACTTCGCGGGTGGCTGAACTGATGACGGTATCGGTCACGCTGTTTCCTTGGAGGGTTGGTCTTGCGGTTTTGGCTGGTCTCGGCCCGGGTACCAGGGCACACGGCCCTGCAGAACACCGGATTTCTGGATGATCTCGGCCACGGTTTCTTCCTGCCGGTAGGCCATCATGTGGATGCCCGAGACGCCCTTGATCTCGCGCACCTCCTGGATGATGTCGATGCAGACCTGGCGGCCTTCGGCGGCCTGCTTCTCGGCACCGGCTACGCGCTTCAGGATGCTGTCGGGGATGTGGATGCCCGGCACGTTGGTGCGCATCCACTCGCCGGCCTTGGCGGAACGCAAGGGCCCGACACCGACCAGGATGAAGACCTTGCCCAGCAGTCCGAGGTCTTCCACCTTCTTCATGAACTCGCGCAGGCGTGGCACGTCGTAGCAGTACTGCGTCTGGATGAACTGCGCGCCGGCCTGCACCTTCTTGGCCAGCCGCTCGGCGCGCCACTCGTAGGGCAGACCGAAGGGGTTGGCCGCCGCACCGAAGAACACCCGCGGCGCAAACGTGACCTTGCGCCCGCTCTGGAACTTGTGGTCGTCGCGCAGGCCGCGGCCGATCTCGAGCAGCGACATGCAGTCCAGGTCGAACACCGGCTTGGCCTGCGGATGGTCGCCGGCCTGCACACCGTCGCCGGTGAGGCACAACATGTTGCACACCCCCATGGCCGCGCCGCCCAGGATGTCACCCTGGATCGCGATGCGGTTCTTGTCGCGGCAGGAGATCTGCATCACCGGCGCGTATCCCTTGCGGGTGAGCAGCGAACACACCGCCAGGCTGGACATGTGGCAATTGGCGCCGCTGCCGTCGGTGGCGTTGATCGCATCCACAACCCCGTCGAAGACCCGTGCGCGGCGGTAGACGTCTTCCGGGTCGGCCGAGTCCGGCGTATCGAGCTCGGAAGTGACAGCAAAGGCGCCACTGCGCAGTACCCGTTCCAGCCGGCCGGGCGAGGTGTGGCCAGGCAGGATCGGCAGGGGGTAACCGGGGACTGGTTCGTCTTCGAAGTTCATGCTGTCTTTGCCGGTGCGGCGGTTACGGGGGCAGCCTTCTCGCGCGCGATGCGCAACAGCGTGGAGCGGCCCTGCAGCCGGCGGTCGACCGCAAACTGCACCACCTTGATCGCCTCCTTGCCGGCCACCATGCGCTGGCTGCCGTTGAAGGCCTCGACCCACACGCAGGGCATCTCTGGCTTGACCTCGCAGTTGCCATTGGCACGCACGCCACCACAGGGCCCGTTGCGCAGGTTCTTCGGACAGTTCATCGGGCAGGACATGCCGGTGGAACTCAGCGCGCACTGGCCGCACATCTGGCAATCGAACAGGAAGCCCTTGACGCCTTTTTCCAGCGCAGCGACCGGTTTTTCGAGGCGCTCGTAACCGATGCGCGTCCACAGCGGGTGCAGCGCCACGACCAGGCGCTCGACCCCGGCATAGAAGATCTCCATGCCGCGGGCATGGCGCACGGACCAGCGGCGTACGGAGAACATCAGGCCGCCTCCCCGCCTGCGACAGGCGGCACGGCGCGGCCGGTGGGTTCTTCCAGGCCATGGGAGCGGATCAGGCGCAGCAGGTCGTCGTCGGAATACTTCGCCTCGATGCGCGCCGCCTCGGCCGCCGCCTCCG
>JBIKTP010000495.1:0-3255 GCA_044348035.1 Burkholderiaceae bacterium | reverse complement strand
CGAAGTGCTCGGTCCACTGCCACTCGTCGAGCAATTCCCTGGAGAACGAAAAGGCGTAGGAATAGCTCTCGGAGTCAAGACGCGCACCCGGGTATCGGTTCCAGTACCAGGTGCCACCAAGGTCGCTGCCGGCCTCGATGACGCGCACCGACATGCCGAGTTCCCGCACGCGATGCAACTGGTACAGGCCGGCCATACCCGCGCCGATGATGACAACGTCGACATCCGGTTCGGACTTCGTTCCGCTCAGAGATGCGGGGTTCTGGCGCATGGCGTGTCTCTTTGGTCGATGAACAGTGGCAGCTTGAAGCCAGGAGTCTCCATGAGACATCGAGGAACGCGGCCATGGCTCGGCCACGACGGCCCACAGCAAACGGGTCGGGTAGGTCATTCTAGGGCGGCGATTCCGAGGAACAACAACGGCGCCAGCCACCTACTTCACCACCAGCACGCAATTGCTGCTCCGGCGCAAGCGCGGCCGTGCGCCCGCGACGGGGTTGTGGGGACTGCCGGTTCCGCCGGGCCGCATCCGCCTGCAACGCGGGCAACTCCTGTACCTGACCGCAGGCGGTCTGGGGCAGGACGCAGTGCCTGCAGCCAAGGGGCAACTGCCCCGTCCAGCCTCGGTGGCTTGCACTCTGCCCGCCGTGTTGCCCGCGCTGCGCAAGGGCGAGGCTGTCTGGTTCGACGATGGCCGCATCGGCGCGCAGGTAGTGCGTGGCGGGCGCCAGCGGGTGCTGCTGGAGATCACGGTGGCGCGCGACGGCGGCGAAAACCTGGCGGCCGACAAGGGCATCAACCTGCCGGATACCCGGCTGGATCTGCCGGCACTGACGGCAAAAGACCTGCAGGATCTCGGCCCCGTGGCCCGCCATGCGGACCTGGTGGGCTTGTCCTTCGCGCAGTCTGCGAGCGACGTGTTGTCGCTGCGCCAGGAGTTGGACCAGCGCAATGCGGCCCGTGCCGGCCTGGTCCTGAAGATCGAGACCCGCCGCGGCTTCGACCATCTTCCCGAGATGCTGCTGGCCGCCATGTGCGGGCCTGGGGCCGCCGTGATGATTGCGCGGGGCGACCTGGCGGTGGAATGTGGCTACGAACGCATGGCCGAGGTACAGGAGGAGATCCTGTGGGCCTGCGAGGCGGCCCACACGCCGGTGGTGTGGGCGACGCAGGTGCTGGAAACACTCGCCCGGACCGGGTTGCCCTCGCGCGCGGAGATCACCGACGCTGCCATGGGCGGACGGTCGGAATGCGTGATGCTCAACAAGGGCCCGCACATCCTGGACGCGATGCGCACGCTGGACGACATCCTGCGCCGCATGCAGACCCACCAATCCAAGAAGCGGCCTATGCTGCGAAAGCTGCAGGCCTGGAAACTGGCGCTCACCCAGCAGGACGCAGCCCCGGATTCCTGAGCGATGCAAGTGCCGGTCGCCGTGCCGAGGCTGCGCGACTGGCCCCTGGTGCGGGCCTATTGCGCCGCCCAGCCCCCATCCATGTTCCAGGCCACACCGCGCACGTTGTTGCCTGCCGGCGAGCAGAAGAACACCGCCAGCGCGCCCAGTTCCTCGGGGGTGGTGAACTGCATCGACGGTTCCTTTTCACCGAGCAGCTGGCGGGTGGCCTCGGCGTCCGACACCTTGGCCGATGCCGCACGCGCATCCACCTGTTTCTGCACCAGCGGTGTCAGCACCCAGCCGGGGCAGATCGCGTTGCAGGTGATGCCGGTGGCGGCGTTTTCGAGCGCCGTCACCTTGGTCAAGCCGACGATGCCGTGCTTGGCCGCCACATAGGCCGATTTTTCCGCTGAGGCGACCAGGCCATGCACCGAGGCCACGTTGATGATGCGCCCCCAGTTGGCGGCCTGCATGGCGGGCAGTGCCAGGCGGGTGGCGTGAAACGCGCTGGACAGGTTGATCGCGATGATCGCGTCCCAGCGCTCCGTCGGGAAGTTCTCGATGCGCGACACATGCTGGATGCCGGCATTGTTGACCAGGATGTCCACCCGGCCGAACTCGGCAGCGGCGTAGGCCATCATGGCCTCGATCTCGGCGGGCTTGCTCATGTCTGCGCCGTGGTAACCCACCCGCACGCCATGGGCGGCCATCGCGGCCTGCGGGCCGGCGCTGTCGCCAAAGCCGTTGAGCACGATGTTGGCGCCCTGGGCGGCCAGCGCATGCGCCAGGCCCAGGCCGATGCCGCTGGTGGAGCCGGTGACGAGAGCAGTCTTTCCTTTGAGCATGGCAGGTCCTCCAATTGAATTACGATCCATTGGCCTGATTATCCGGTGCCCGACCGTCCTGCCCCACACTGCGCTGCTCCCATGACCGAACCCGAACTCCACTTTGTCGATTGCCCAGATGCCCGGGGCGGCCACCGAATGGCCTACTGGCAATGGGGTGACGCATTGGCCGCCCATGTGGTGGTCTGCGTGCACGGCCTCTCGCGCCAGGGCCGCGATTTCGATGTGCTGGCACAGGCCCTGTGCGCGCGCTCCGGCGGTCGCCTGCGGGTGGTTTGCCCGGACGTGGCGGGCCGGGGCCGCAGCGAATGGCTCAAGGATCCGTCGCTCTACCAGATTCCGGCCTATGCCGGCGACATGCTGGCGCTGCTCGCGCAGCTGCAACCCGCTGTCCTGGACTGGGTCGGCACCAGCATGGGCGGCCTGATCGGCATGGTCGTCTGCGGCCAGCCCGGCCTTCCACTGCCGGTGCCGGTGCGCCGGCTGGTGCTCAACGATGTGGGGCCGGCCATCCGCTGGGAGGCGATCGAACGCATCAAGACCTACCTGGGCGACACCGGCCGCTTCGACTCGCTGGAGGCTGCCGCCGCGGCCATGCGCGCCGTCTCGCTCACCTTCGGCCCGCACACGGACGCGCAGTGGCTGGCCCTGTCGCGGCACATGGTGCGCCCGCTGGACGGGCAGGGCGGGGCGCTGACGCTGCATTACGACCCGGCCATCGCAGTCCCGGTGCGCGCCACCACCGCCGAGCTCTCGGCCCAGGGTGAGTCGATGTTGTGGCAGCTGTACGACAACATCCAGGCCCGAACGCTGCTGCTGCGCGGCGCCGACTCCGACCTGCTGACGCCCCAGACCGCTGCCGCGATGGCCCAGCGCGGGCCACGGGCCCAGGTGGTCGAGTTCGCCGGCGTGGGCCATGCACCCACCCTGGTGGCGGACGACCAGGTCGACTGCGTGGCCCGCTTCCTGATCGACTGAGCCCTTGCCGCCGTGAAGAGCCGCCATGCCGAGAT
>JBIKTP010000035.1:0-9997 GCA_044348035.1 Burkholderiaceae bacterium | reverse complement strand
GTCGACCACCACGTCGGTGTGCAAGGCCACGCTGACGGTGCTGTCACCCACCATCTTGATCGGACCATTGGGCATGCGCACCTGCGCCTTGACGACCTTGTAACCCTGCTTGTTCAGTTCCTCGGCGATGTCCGAGTTGGTGACCGAGCCGAACAGACGGCCATCGACTCCGGCCTTCTGGGTGAGCTTGCAGGTGGAGCCGGCCAGCTTTTCGCCCAGGGCCTGGGACTCGGCCAGCTTGGCAGCCGCCGCCTTTTCGAGTTCGGCACGCTTGACTTCGAACTCCTGCTTGGCGGAAGCGGTGGCGCGGCGGGCGCGGCCTGTGGGGATCAGGAAGTTGCGGGCGTAGCCGTCCTTGACCTTGACGATCTCACCGAGGTTGCCCAGATTCACGACCTTGTCGAGAAGAATGATTTGCATGGTATTGACTCCCTCAGATGCGGTGCTGGTCGCTGTACGGCAACATGGCCAGGAAGCGCGCGCGCTTGATGGCGGTGTTGAGCTGGCGCTGGAAAATGGCACGGGTGCCGGTCAGGCGTGCGGGAATGATCTTGCCGTTCTCGGCGATGAAATCACGCAGCGTGTCGATGTCCTTGTAGTCGATCTCCTCGACGCCGGTCACCGTGAAGCGGCAAAAGCGCTTGCGCTTGAAGAGCAGGTTCTGGGCCGGGCGCTTGGGGCGCTTGTCTTTGTTGAAACGTTTGGGTGCTGGCATGTCAATATCCTCAATATGATGGAGCCATGGGCCTCACCGGGCCGGGGCTCCGAGCTTGGAGTTGTTCATCAGGGCGATGCCGCGATGTCCTGAATATGCAAGAAGACCTGTTTGCCGTTGCGGGGGGATGCGAGATGACCACTGAACTTCCAGATGCTGCCGATGGCCTGCCCTGCAAGCCGCTCTGCGATGGATCCGAATGCCTTGGCTTTCAGTGTCGCCTTGACCTGTTGCTCCTGGCCGGCTGACTGGATGCTCGAGACATGCTCGACCACCAGGTTCAGGGCCGGTATGCCTGCCGGTGTGTAGCGCATGCTCTCAAGCTCGGCGATACAGGCAGTCAGTACGCAACAGTTGGTTGTCTCGTTCACTCCTGCGTGCGGGTTCAGCGGTCGTTGTTGTTGCCGTGGAACTCGGCTTGTTGCGCCTTGCGGGCGTCTTCGCGTTCCACGGTGCGCATCATCGAGGATGGCGCGGTGTCGGCCTTCTTGCGTGACACCGTGAGGTGGCGCAGGACCGCATCATTGAACTTGAACGCGTGCTCGAGTTCGGCCATGACGGCCTGGTCGGCTTCGATGTTGATGCACAGGTAGTGGGCCTTGGCCAGCTTGTTGATCATGTAGACCAACTGGCGGCGTCCCCAGTCCTCGACGCGATGGACCTTGCCCCCGCCCGCGGTGATCATGCCCTTGTAGCGCTCGAGCATGGCCGGAACCTGCTCGCTCTGATCCGGATGGATCATCAAGATGATTTCATAGTGACGCATGGATACTCCTTGTGGTTTGCCCGTGACCGGGCGGTGTAAGCCGCCCCCAGCGTCAACATGGGGTGCAGCAAGGCGAAGCCCGCGATTATATGCCACGAAACAAGTGACAAGGGCCCGGCAACTTGCGTTGCCGGGCCCCTGGGGGTGCCCACGCGCGCTGGCAGCGCGCGTGGGCGATGGCCGATCAGCCGGCCTTCAGGTTCGGGTAACGGACGTACTCGACCAGTTCCTGGATCTTGCGGCTCGGTGCCGGAGTCACCAGACTCACCAGGATGATGACGGCGAAACCGACCGGTACACCGAACAAACCTGCAGAGATCGGCTGGATGTCCCACCACAGTTGCACCGGCGAGGTAATGCCGAACACGCCGCGCAGCCAGACCTGGGTGGTCACCATGTAGTAGGCCGTGACGCCCAAGCCTGCCACCATGCCCAGCGACGCGGCGATGCCGGTGGCGCGCTTCCAGAAGATCCCCAAGGCGAGGGCCGGGAAGAACGACGCGGCGGCAAACGAGAACGCAGCCGATACCAGGAACAGGATGTCGGCCGGTTTCTGCGCCGCCACATACGCGGCAGCGAGTGCCACGATCAGCAACAGCGTCTTCGACAGGGCCACACGGCGGGCCGTGGACGCGTTCGGGTCGATCATCTTGTAGTACAGGTCATGGCTCAGCGCGTTGGCGATGGTCAGCAACAGGCCGTCCGCCGTGGACAAGGCTGCCGCCAGACCACCCGCCGCCACCAGGCCGGAGATGACGTACGGCAGCCCACCGATTTCGGGTGTTGCCAGAACGACGATGTCGCCGCCGATGGTCATCTCGTTGAGCTGCAGGATGCCGTCCTTGTTGATGTCCGTGACGGACAACAACGTCGGATCCACCTTGGCCCAGGACGCCACCCACGCCGGCAACTGGTCGAACGGAGTTCCCACCACCAGGGTGAACACCTCGTACTTCACCAGCACCGCCAGGGCAGGCGCCGTGAAGTACAGCAGGAAGATGAAGAACAGCGACCAGCTGACCGATTCGCGTGCCTCTTTCACGCTCGGCACGGTGTAGTAGCGCATCAGGATGTGCGGCAAGGCAGCGGTACCCACCATCAGGCAGAAGATCAGGGCCAGGAAGTTGCGACGCGACACGTCGTAGGCCTTCTGCGCTGCAGCGTCACCATCCGGGTTGCCGGCGTACTGCGTCGCATGGGCAGGCATGCCATTGAGCGGACGCGCCTTGGCATCGGCGCCGGCCTTCGCCGCCGTCCATGCCTTCTTGGCCGCCTCGACGTCCTTCGGCAGTGCTGCCAGAGCCTTTTCAGCCGCCGCGATCTCTGCCGCTGCGCCATTGGCAGACTTCAGGTCGGCCACCTTCTTCTCGGCCGCAGCCTTGTCGGCAGCGAGCGCGGTCGCCGGGTCCTTGAGCTTCTCAGCCAGGGCCGCCGAACGCTGCTTGAAGACCTCGCGCACTTCCAGTTCCTTCGGGTCCGCCGTGAGCTTCTTCTCGAGGGCGGTGACCTTCTCCAGCTGGTAGCCGTAGATGGCCTGCGGCACCGGAATGCTGGTCTGCTTCACCGACAGCCACACCACCGGGATCAGGTAGGCCACGATCAGGATGATGTACTGGGCCACCTGCGTCCATGTCACTGCGCGCATGCCACCCAGGAAGGAACACACCAGAATGCCACCCAGGCCCAGGAAAATCCCGAGTTCGAACTGCACACCGGTCAGGCGCGACGTGATCAGGCCCACGCCATAGATCTGAGCCACCACATAGACGAAGGAACACAGGATGGCGGCCACGATGCCCAGGAAGCGCGGCAGATTGCCACCATAACGCTCGCCCAGGAAGTCAGGCACGGTGAACTGGCCGAACTTGCGCATGTACGGTGCCAGGAACAGCGCCACCAGGCAGTAACCGCCCGTCCAGCCCATGATGAATGCCAGACCACCGTAACCGGTAAGGTACAGGGTACCGGCCATGCCGATGAACGACGCTGCCGACATCCAGTCCGCGCCAGTGGCCATGCCGTTGTAGATGGCAGGAACACGTCGGCCGGCAACATAGTACTCGGCCGCGTCGTTGGTACGGCTCATGATGCCGATGCCGGCGTACAGGCCGATCGTTGCGAGCAGGAAGATGAAACCGATCCACTGGCGTGGCAGACCCATCTGTTCCAGAACTGCCAGAACAACCACGAACGCAAAGAACCCCCCGGTGTACCAGGTGTACACCTTGTTGAGGTTCTGCTTGAAGGCCGCCTTGGAGGCGGCGTTGCTGACTTCACCGTCAGCTGAGCCAAACATTCCAGCCATGGTCACTCCTCGCTTTCTTGAACGCCGTGCTCAATATCGAGCTTGTTCATGTGGCGGGCGTAGTACCAGATGATCAGGCAATAGACCACGAGGGATCCTTGCGCACCCATCCAGAAACTGAACGGCCAGCCGAAAAAATTGAAACTCAGGTCGCGCGCGAAAAAACTCACGACGAAAGTCACCACAAACCAGATCGCGAGAAGTATTCCCGTGATGTTGAGGTTCTTTCGCCAGTACCGCCGATGGTTGTCTGTCAACTCCATGCCAAGTGCCTCCAACAGTTGCGCCCTTGCGGGCATTTCACGATCGCCACATGTCTCTTCAGGTGTGGCCTGCAGCCGGATCGTGTCTCTTCAGGTAGCCGCCTGCCGTTTCACGACCCCTGCGCAATCCGCAGGCCTGTCTCGCGTTCCAGCTGGGCCGCCACCTTGGGCTCGAACCCCTTGAGGTGGCGAATGATCTTCATCGCCTCATCGGGTTGTTGCCGGTCCACATGAACCCGCGCCAGCTGGTACCAGCCGAACGGGCTCATGGGTTGCAGTTCAGTGTTCTTCTTCAGCGCCTCGACCGCCTCGTCGAAGCGGCGCTGGCGGATCAGCACCAGGGCCAGGCCGTACCAGGCGCGGTCCATCTTGGGCTCGGCTTCCAGCGCGCGGCGAAACGCCGGCTCGGCCTGTTCATGCTGGCCGATGTCATCGCGCATGTAGCCCAGGTTGAACCACCCCGCCGACTCGTCAGGGAAGTGCCGGGTGATCTGTTCCAGCATCGCGATGGCGCCGTGTTTGTCCCCCAGTTCACCCAGCAGATGGGCCCGGCTGGCCATGACATACCGATTGCCTGGCAACAGCTGCGCCATCACCTCGAAGCGCTCGAGCGCCGCGCGTTTGCGGCCAAACACCAGCAAGGTGATTGCCTGGAACTTCAGAAACAGGTAACTCAGGTACTTCATCATTTGCACAACTCCACACCCACCTGCAGACAGGTCTTGATCTTCAGGATGGTCACAGCCAGCCAGACGAACAGCAGCATGAAAAACGCCACCAGTGGCAGGTGGCGTTCGACGACAAACTTCGGAGTGACCAGGCGCGCTGCAGACACGAAGGGCCGACCGACCATCTCCAGGATCTGGTAGAAGATGTTCTTGTCCCGCCTGGCGCCGGCAAGCAGGCCGAGCAGCCACTGGCCGAGCAAGGCCATCAGCGCGATTTCAGCGATCAACTTGATTACAGTGACAAGGGCAAGCATGGGGTTCAACTTGAAGTGGCACCATTCTTGTTTCGAGCCTTACCGCTCACTTACAGATTTGTCAGATTGGTGAAGACCCTAGGGAAACCCCGATGGGGGTTTACCCTGAAGCCCGATGGCTTCAGCGCGCCAGCCGGCGCCAGGTGTCGATCACCGAATCCGGGTTGAGCGAAATCGAACTGATGCCCTGCTCCACCAGCCACTCGGCAAAGTCCGGATGGTCACTGGGCCCCTGTCCGCAAATGCCGATGTACTTGCCCTGGGCACGGCAGGCGCTGATGGCCTGGCTGATGAGCGCCTTGACGGCGGGGTCACGCTCGTCGAAGTCGGCCGCGAGCAGTTCGAGGCCGGAGTCACGGTCCAGGCCCAGGGTGAGCTGCGTCAGATCGTTGGAGCCGATCGAGAATCCGTCAAAGTACTGCAGGAAATCGGTCGCCAGAATGGCGTTGCTCGGGATCTCGCACATCATCACCAGCTGCAGGCCGCCCTGCCCGTCGGCATTTGCGCCTTCCCCCCGGCGCAGTCCGTGGGCGGCGAGCAAGTCGGTCACCTTGCGGGCCTGTTCCAGGGTCCGCACGAACGGCACCATGACCTGCACGTTGTGCAGCCCCATCTCGTGGCGGACCCGCTTGAGTGCCTCGCACTCCATGGCAAACGCCTCGCCGAAGTCGGTGCTGATATAGCGCGCAGCACCACGAAAGCCCAGCATGGGGTTTTCCTCCTCCGGCTCGTACCGGCTGCCCCCGATCAGCTTGCGGTACTCGTTGCTCTTGAAGTCCGACAGGCGCACGATCACCGGCTTGGGCCAGAAGGCCGCTGCGATCGTAGCGACACCTTCTGCCACGCGGTCGACATAGAACGCCCGGGGCGACGCGTGACCGCGGGCGACGGACTCCACCGCCTTTTTGAGGTCGGCGTCGACATTGGGATAGTCCAGTATGGCCTTCGGATGAACACCGATGTTGTTGTTGATGATGAACTCCAGCCGGGCCAGGCCGACACCCGCATTCGGCAACTGGCAAAAGTCGAAGGCCAGCTGCGGGTTCCCGACGTTCATCATGATCTTGACGGGCACCTCGGGCATTGCCCCGCGCTCGACCTCCTGCACCTCGGTCTCCAGCAGGCCGTCATAGACAAACCCGGTGTCACCCTCTGCACAGCTGACGGTCACCAGCATTCCGTCCTTCAGATGGGATGTGGCGTCTCCGCACCCCACCACCGCGGGAATGCCCAGCTCACGGGCAATGATTGCGGCATGGCACGTACGCCCCCCACGGTTGGTCACGATCGCCGATGCCTTCTTCATCACCGGCTCCCAGTTGGGATCGGTCATGTCGGTCACCAGGATGTCTCCGGCCTGAACCTTGTCCATCTCGCGAATGTGGTGCACCAGCCGCACCGGCCCGGTCCCGATCTTCTGACCGATCGCCCGCCCCTCCACCAGCACATTGCCGCGACCCTTGAGCTTGTAACGGTGCTCTGCCTTGCCGGCGCTCTGGCTCTTGACCGTTTCGGGTCGGGCCTGGAGGATGTACAACTGGCCGTCGAGCCCGTCCTTGCCCCATTCGATGTCCATGGCGCGCCCGTAATGCTGCTCGATCACCAGAGCGTAGCGCGCCAGCTGTTCCACGTCCTGGTCATTGAGCGAGTAGCGGTTGCGCAACTCGGTGGGCACGTCCGTGGTCTTGACCAGCTTGCCACCGGCGGCCTTTTCTGCCGGGGTGGCAAACTGCATCTGCAGCAGCTTGGACCCCAGGCTGCGCCGAATGATGGCGCGCTTGCCAGCGCGCAGCATCGGCTTGTGCACGTAGAACTCGTCCGGGTTGACGGCGCCCTGCACCACCGTCTCGCCCAGGCCATAGCTGGAGGTGATGAAGACCACCTCCTCGAAGCCGGACTCGGTATCGATGGTGAACATGACGCCCGCTGCGCCGATGTCCGAGCGCACCATGCGCTGCACACCCGCGCTGAGCGCGACATGCTCGTGGGCGAAGCCCTTGTGAACCCGGTAGCTGATGGCCCGGTCGTTGTACAGCGAGGCAAACACCTCGCGCATCTTGTGCAGGACCTCGTCGATGCCCACCACGTTCAGGAAGGTTTCCTGTTGCCCTGCGAAGGACGCGTCGGGCAGATCCTCGGCCGTTGCCGAGGAACGCACCGCGAAAGAAGCCGCCGGTGCGCCGGCAACCAGGGTTTCAAAGGCGGAGCGGATCGCCAGCTCGAGGTCCTGCGGAAACGGCTGGTCCTCGACCATGGCGCGGATCTCCGCTCCTGCCACCGCCAGTGCACGGACATCGTCGGTGTCCAGGCCGGCGAGCCGCTGCTGGATCTTCTCGTGCAAGCCGCCAAAACGCAGGAATTCCCGGAAGGCATGGGCCGTCGTGGCGAATCCTGTCGGCACCTTGACGCCCTGCGGCAGGTGAGAGATCATTTCGCCGAGGCTGGCGTTCTTGCCGCCGACCGCCTCGACGTCGGTCATCCTCAGTTTTTCAAACGGTACGACCAGGGCGGTCGGTGAGAAAAGTGCAGACATGGGGGAACTCCGGAGGTAATGGAAATCGGGGTCAACCGGCAGGACCTGCGCGGCGCGCGACGGGAGGGTTCGCTGCAGGCGCGGCAACCAGGGGCTTGACGGGGAAGCTGGGCGCGCAACATGAACAGAGGTCGCAGAATCGGGTAGATTGGCGGCATTGTAGAGTGCGACCACTGCAGACGCCGCCCTGACCCGCCCAAACGGCAGCCGATCCAAACCTGACTGTTCCCATGCCCAACCGCACCGTGTTCTTCATCTCCGATGGCACCGGCATCACCGCCGAGACCTTCGGCAACGCCATCCTGGCGCAGTTCGAGATGAAGGCGCGCCATGTGCGACTGCCCTTCACGGACACCGCCGACAAGGCGCACCAGGCAGTCCGACAGATCAACCACACCGGAGTGGTCGACGGCAAGCGGCCCATCGTGTTCACGACGCTGGTGAACATGGAGATCCTGCAGATCATCCAGAAAGGCTGCCAGGGCATGCTGCTGGACATGTTCGGCACCTTCGTACATCCGCTGGAGCGTGAACTCGAGATCAAGTCGAACCACCGGGTGGGCCGCTTCAGCGACGCCAGCAAGAGCAAGGAGTACCAGGAACGGATCGAGGCCATCAACTTTTCCCTGGCGCATGACGACGGGCAGTCCAATCGCGACCTGGAGCATTCGGATGTCATCCTGGTGGGCGTGAGCCGCAGCGGAAAGACACCAACGTCCCTCTACCTGGCCATGCAGTACGGCCTCAAGGCGTCCAACTACCCGCTCATTCCGGAGGATTTCGATCGCCAGCAATTGCCCCAGGCGCTGGTGCCGCACCGCAACAAGCTGTTCGGCCTGACCATCGCGCCGGAAAGGCTGAGCGAGATCCGCAACGAGCGACGGCCCAACTCCCGCTACTCGTCGCTGGAAAACTGCCGCCATGAAATCGCGCAGGCGGAAGCGATGATGCGCCGAAGTGGCATCCGGTGGCTGTCCACCACCACCAAATCGATCGAGGAAATTGCGACCACGATCCTGCAGGACATTCGGCCGGAGCGTCTGACCTACTGAGTCGGCGGGGTGCTGCTCGCGCTGCCCTGGCTACCAGCCCGGCCGGTCAGCCCAGTGCCGCGATGCCGGCCTTGGCGACCTGCGCGTCCTCATGGGACTTGACGCCGCTGACGCCAACAGCGCCCAGGCATTGCCCGTCCTTCATGATGGGCACACCGCCCTCCATCATGCCCTGGAGCATCGGCGCACTGAGGAAAGAATAGCGGCCGCCGTTGATCATGTCTTCGTAGACCTTGCTGTCACGGCGCCCCGCCGCTGCGGCCTGCGCCTTGGCAGGTGCAATGGCACTGGACACGACGGCCGCGCCGTCCAGACGCTGGAAATGCAGCAGATGCCCACCGTCATCCACAATCGCAATGGACACGGCCCAGGCGTTTCGCACGGCCTCCGCTTCGGCGGCGGCGGCGATCGCGCGTACATCTTCGAATTCGAGCTGGAGTTTGTTTTTCATGGTGCTGGAAGTTGGGTATGGGTGCGGGCTCAGGCCCTGGGCAAGCATAACCGCTGCCGCATCGCTGAGGACCTGCGGCCTCTGGCTGTCCGCGTCCTTGGCAATTCCCTGCCGCAAGCAGGCCATTGACGCTGGAATGAAGCCCCGGCCCACTTGATATCCCATAGAATCCGCCCATCTACCAGCCACGGTAGTTTTCAAGGAGATACCCACATGAATGATCGCGTTCAGACAATCAATTCCGGCTCCAGCCTGGGATATGGCGTTTCTGCGTTGCAGCGCAACAAGGTTCTTCGCAACACCTACTGGTTGCTGGCACTCAGCCTGCTGCCCACGGTTCTGGGTGCCTGGGTGGGCGTATCGACCGGCATCACTGCCTCGATGGGAGGCGGTCTGGGCCTGGTCGTATTCCTGGCTGGCGCATTCGGCTTCATGTTTGCCATCGAGAAGACCAAGAACTCTGCTGCGGGTGTGCCCGTCCTGCTGGCGTTCACCTTCTTCATGGGCCTGATGCTGTCGCGGTTGATCGCAATGGTGCTGGGCTTCAAGAACGGCGCCGACCTGATCATGATGGCCTTCGGTGGAACGGCTGGCGTGTTTTTCTTCATGGCCAGCCTGTCGACGGTCATCAAGCGTGATCTCTCCGGCATGGGCAAGTGGCTTACTGTCGGCGCGGTCGTCCTGCTGGTGGCGGGCATCATCAACGTGTTCGTTGGCTCGACCGCCGGCATGCTCGCGTTGTCCGTCCTGGCCATCCTGATCTTCAGCGGGTTCATGCTCTTCGATCTGAAGCGGATCGTGGACGGCGGCGAAACCAACTACATCAGCGCCACGCTGTCGCTGTACCTGAGCATCTACAACGTGTTCCAGAGCCTGCTGATGCTGCTGGGCATCGGCGGGGGCAGCAACGACTGAGGAATGGCATCCGGC
>JBIKTP010000494.1:0-3263 GCA_044348035.1 Burkholderiaceae bacterium | reverse complement strand
CAGGCGCGTTGCGCAGGTCCTCGATGGTTTCGAACAACGGCACCACGATCAGCTGTGCCCGGGCCTCCTTGTCCAGAGTACCCTGCATGAGGCCCGCCTCCTTCTGCAACAGCAGCACCTCCAGCAGGTCGCTCACGGTCTCGGTATGGCTGATGATGTAGTGCCGGATGGACTGGTGGCCGTAGCGATCGACCATCGTGCGTGCGGTTTCGAAAATCTCGACCTCCGACTGCGTCAGTGCCGAATAGGCATGGTCGCGCACGCGCAGGGAACGGGCCTCGCCGAGCAGGCGCAGCAGGAGGCTGCACCGCGCATCTTCATCGAGTTCGCCGTAGGCGGGTTCGATGCGGGCCGCGGCCAGCAATTCGGCCACGACCGCCTCGTGCTTGTCCGAGCTTTGGCGCAGGTCCACGGTTGCGAGGTGAAAGCCGAATACCTCGACCGCGCGGACCAGCGGATGCAGCCGCTGTTCGGCCAGCGCTGCGCCATGGTGGCTGCGAAGCGACGCTTCGATGGTGCGCAGGTCGGCCGAGAATTCCTCGGCCCGGCGGTAGGGGTTTTGCGGGGCGACCGCGTGGCGGGCAGCCTCGCCGCCGGACAACTGCTTGAGAGTGGCTGCCAGCCGGGCGTAGACGCCAGTCAGCGCGCGCCGGTAAGGCTCGTCCTGCCGGTGCTCATTTGTGTCCGGCGAGCGTTCTGCCAGGGCGCGCATCTCCGCGGAGCAGTCGACCAGCATGGCCGACACCGAGAGTTCTCCGCCCAGCAAGTGCACTTCGGTGAGGTAGTGCCGCAGCGCCACCTCGGCCTGGCGCCGCAGCGCATACACCAGGGTCTGCGCGCTGACGTTCGGGTTGCCGTCCCGATCGCCACCGATCCACTGGCCCATGCGCAGGAAGCTGGCGATCGGGCCCCGGTCGAGTTCGCGCTCGAGCGTGGCGTAGACCTTCGGGATCTCGCGCAGGAAGGTCGCCTCGTAGTAGCTCAGCGCGTTCTCCACCTCGTCTGCCACGGTCAGCTTGGTGAAACGCAGCAGCCGCGTCTGCCACAACTGCATGACACGCGCGCGGATCTGTGCTTCGTTCGCAGCCAGTTCGCGCGGGGTCAGCGCATCCTTGCGGGTCGCCGCAGCCAGCGCGCGCATGCGGATGTCGTCGCGCGCCACCAGCAACTGGGCGATGCCACGTTCGGCATCCAGGATGCTCTTGCGCTGCACTTCGGTCGGGTGGGCGGTGAGCACCGGCGAGACGAAACTCTCGGCCAGTGTCTGGACGATGGTGGCTGGCGCAATGCCTGCCCAGCGCAGGCGCGACAGGGCGACATCGATGCTGCCCTCCTGGGTGTCACCGGCGCGCTCGTGGACCGCACGCCTTCGGATGTGGTGCCGGTCCTCGGCGAGGTTGGCCAGGTGGCTGAAATAGGTGAAGGCGCGGATCACGCTGACCGTCTGGTCGCCGCTCAGGCTGGTGAGCAGCTTCTTGAGTGCGTGGTCGGCTTCCTGGTCGGCATGGCGGCGAAAGGCCACCGACAGCTTGCGGATCTGTTCGATCAGTTCGAAGGCGTCAGTGCCGTCCTGGTCGCGGATCACGTCGCCCAGGATGCGGCCCAGCAGGCGGATATCCTCCACAAGGGGGCGCTCGTTCTCGCGGGCGCGCTGCGCGGACTCGTTGCTGGCACTGGTGGTCATGGTTCTGGCCCCTGGCGGGGCGCTCCTGGGCGATGAACGCATGCTAGCATCAGCTTTCACCAGAACGATTACCAACAGGTTACCGCCGTGTCCTTGCTGCAGCCCACCTCCTCGCTCGTGATCGCAACGCGGGAAAGCCCGCTCGCTCTTTGGCAGGCGGAGCATGTCAAGGCGCTGCTGGAGCAGCGCGGCCACACGGTGCGCCTGCTGGGCATGACCACCAAGGGTGATCAGATCCTGGACCGTTCGCTGAGCAAGGTGGGCGGCAAGGGATTGTTCGTGAAGGAGCTTGAACTTGCGCTGGAGGACGGCCGCGCCGATCTGGCGGTGCATTCGCTCAAGGATGTGCCGATGGAGCTGCCCGAGGGTTTTGCACTGGCCTGTGTGATGGAGCGGGAGGATCCGCGGGACGCGCTGGTGTCCAACCACCATGCCAGCCTGGCCGATTTGCCCGAGGGCGCGGTCGTGGGCACCTCGAGCCTGCGCCGCGTGGTGCTGTTGCAGGATGCTTTTGCCCGTCTTGGGCGCAGCGATATCCGTATCGAGCCGCTGCGCGGCAATGTCAACACCCGCCTGCGCAAGCTCGATGATGGCGCCTACCATGCCATCGTGCTGGCTGCCGCAGGTCTGAAGCGGCTGGGTTTCGCGAGCCGCATCCGCGCTGCGTTCGATCCTTCCGAGATGCTGCCGGCTGCGGGGCAGGGTGCACTGGGTATCGAGATCCGGGCTGACCGCCCCGATGTGCTCAAGGCCCTTGAACCCCTGGCCCACAGGCCGACCTGGCTGGCAGTGAGTGCCGAGCGCGCGGTGAGCCTGGAGATGGGGGGCAGTTGCTCGATGCCGCTGGCCGCCCATGCGGTCTGGCGCGGGGATACCCTCCAGATGGAGGCAGCCTGGGGTGTCGTGAACGACGCGCCCGCCGCGCAGGCTGCCAGGCCGCTGCTGCGCGTATCCGGCGCCGGCGCGCCGGTGGACCTGTTGCAGGCGCAGACGCTGGGCCGGAGCCTGGCCCTGCAGCTCTGCGCCGCTGGCGCGGTACGTTCCCAGGCCTAGTGCCCGATTCGGCTGCTCCAGGCCTTCGATGCCTATCGTCGTCACCCGGCCCGAACCCGAGTGCACGCAGTGGGTGCAGAGCCTGACTGGACGCGGCATGCAGGCCCTGGGGCTGCCACTGATGTGCATCGGGCCGGTGCGTGATCCCACGGCAGTTCGACGGTGCTGGCACCACATGGTGCGGTTCGATGCGGTCATGGTCGTCAGCGGCGCGGCCGCCACTCATTTTTTCGCCCTGCGCCCTCCAGGTGCATCGATCTCCTCTGGAACGCGTTTCTGGGCGCCCGGCCCCGGCACCATGGCGGCCTTGTCGCGCCTGGGTGTGGGGCCAGAACGGGTGGATTCCCCGGACGCCGCCGGCGGCCAGTTTGATTCCGAGGCTTTATGGCGTGTGGTCGGGCCACAGGTGCGCCCCGGTTGGAATGTGCTGATCGTGCGCGGTGGTGATGACGCGGGGGGCGAGCCACTTGGGGACCGTGTGGCCTCCGAGGGAAACGGCCGTGACTGGCTGGCCAGGACCCTCGCG
>JBIKTP010000493.1:0-3269 GCA_044348035.1 Burkholderiaceae bacterium | reverse complement strand
GCACAGGAAGACGATCCCGCGTACGGGGTGGTTATGCACAGCTCCGGCTCAACCGGAGACCACGCGTGCCATCTCGAGCACCTTGCTCGAATAGCCCCACTCGTTGTCGTACCAGGACACCACCTTCACGAAGGTGCCGTCCAGCGCCATGCCCGCTTCGGCATCGAAGACCGAGGTGCAACTCTCGCCGCGGAAGTCGGTCGACACCACCTTTTCCTCGGTGTAGCCCAGCACGCCCTTCATGGCGCCGTTCGCCTGCGCCTTCATTTCGGCGCAGATCTCGGCATAGGTCGCCGCGCTGCTGAGCTCCACCGTCAGGTCGACCACCGACACGTCGGAGGTCGGCACCCGGAACGACATGCCGGTGAGCTTCTTGTTGAGCGCGGGGATCACCACGCCCACCGCCTTGGCGGCACCGGTGGACGAGGGAATGATGTTCTCCAGGATGCCGCGGCCGCCACGCCAGTCCTTGTTGGACGGGCTGTCGACCGTCTTCTGGGTCGCGGTGGCGGCATGCACCGTGGTCATCAGGCCGCGCTTGATGCCCCACTTGTCATGCAGCACCTTGGCCACGGGCGCCAGGCAGTTGGTGGTGCAGGAGGCATTGGAGATGATGGCCTGGCCGGCGTAGGTCTTGTCGTTCACGCCATACACGAACATCGGCGTGTCGTCCTTGCTCGGCGCGGACATGATGACCTTCCTGGCGCCCGCGTCGATGTGTTTCTGCGCGGTCTCCTTGGTCAGGAAGAGCCCGGTGGACTCGATGACGATGTCGGCGCCGACTTCGCCCCATTTCAGTTCCGCCGGGTCCTTGAGCGCGGTCAGGCGGATCTTCTTGCCATTGACCACCAGCGTGTGCCCGTCCACCGAGACCTCGCCCTTGAAGCGGCCATGCACCGAGTCGAACTTCAGCATGTAGGCCAGGTACTCCGGCTCCAGCAGGTCGTTGATGCCGACGATCTCGATGTCCTGGAAGTTCTGCACGGCCGCGCGAAGCACCATGCGCCCGATGCGCCCGAAGCCGTTGATACCGATCTTGATGGTCATGCTTGTTTCTCCGATGGTTGAAAACTCTTGCTCCGCCGGGCACGCATCAGCGCTTGCCCAGCACCTTCTGCACGGTATCCGCCACGTTCTCCGGCGTGAATCCGAAATGCCTGAACAGGGCCGGCGCGGGCGCGGACTCGCCGTAGGTGTCGATGCCGACCACCGCCGCGCAGCCGTATTTCCACCAGCCGTCGCTCACGCCCATTTCGACGGCGACGCGGGGCAGGCCGGCGGGCAGCACCGCTGCCTTGTAGTCGGCCGGCTGGCGGTCGAAGGTGGTGGTGCTGGGCATGGACACCACCCGCACCGCGATCTTGCGCTGCGCGAGCAGTTCCTGGGCCTTGAGCGCCAGCTGCACTTCCGAGCCGGTGGCGATGATCACCGCCTGCGCGCGCTTGCGCAGGCCGACCTCGGATGGCTCGGCCAGGACATAGGCGCCCTTGTTGATCGCATCCAGGCCGGCTGCATCGGGTGCGGCCTCGCTGTGTCCCTTGGGCGCGTAGCTGATGTTCTGGCGGCTCAGCAACAACGCGGTGGGTCGCGTCGCGTTGCGCAGTGCCACCGCCCAGGCGACGGCTGTCTCGGCCGTGTCGGCCGGGCGCCAGACATCGAGGTTCGGGATCAGGCGCAGAGACGCCGCATGCTCGACCGACTGGTGGGTGGGGCCGTCCTCGCCCAGGCCGATGCTGTCGTGGGTGAACACATGCACCACCCGCAGCTTCATCAGCGCGGCCATGCGGATCGCGTTGCGGCTGTAATCGCTGAAGGTCAGGAAGGTGCCGCCATAGGGGATGAAACCTCCGTGCAACGCAATGCCATTCATGATGGCGGCCATGCCGAACTCGCGCACGCCGTAGTTGATGTGGCGCCCACCCACGGGCGCGCCGGCGGCGTCGAGGGTCTGGACCACCTCGCCGGTCGCACTGACGCGCAGGCTGGGCGTTGCCTTCGTGTTCGTGAGGTTGGAGCCGGTCAGGTCGGCGGAGCCACCCAGCAGCTCCGGCAAGGCCACGGTCAGGGCTTCGAGCGCCAGCTGCGACGCCTTGCGCGACGCGACGGTCTCCGCCTTGGCGTGGGCGCCCAGCACCGTGTCGACGACGGCCTGGTCGAAACCCCTGGGCAAGTCACCCTTCATGCGGCGCGACAATTCACGTGCCAGCGCAGGATGCGCCGCCTTGTAGGCCGCCAGCCGGGCATTCCAGGCTTTCTCGGCGTCGGCGCCGGCGGCCTTTGCGTCCCAGGCGGCGTAGATGTCCTTGCCGATCACGAAAGGCGCGGCATCCCAGCCCAGCGCCTCGCGCGTGAGGCGGATCTCTTCGCTGCCAAGAGGCTCGCCATGGGCCTTGGCGGTATTGGCCCGGTTCGGGCTGCCCTGACCGATTCGGGTCTTGCAGATGATCAGCGTGGGGCGCTCGGCGGAGCTCCTGGCGTCCACCAGCGCCTTGGCCACCAGCGCGGCATCATGGCCGTCGATCGGGCCCAGCACATTCCATCCGTAGGCCACAAACCGCAGCGCGGTGTTGTCGCAGAACCAGGGGGCCACCTGACCGTCGATGGAAATGCCGTTGTCGTCATACAGGGCCACCAGCTTGTTGAGCTTCCAGGCGCCCGCCAGGGCTGCGGCCTCGTGGCTGATGCCCTCCATCATGCAGCCGTCGCCCATGAAGACATAGGTGCTGTGGTCGACGATGGCATGGCCCTCGCGGTTGAACTCGCGGGCCAGCAGTTTCTCCGCCAGCGCCATGCCCACCGCATTTGCAAAGCCCTGCCCGAGCGGGCCGGTGGTCGTCTCCACGCCAGGTGTCAGACCGTTCTCCGGGTGCCCGGGTGTCTTGCTGTGCAGCTGGCGGAAGTTCTTCAGCTCGGACATGGGCAGCGCGTACCCGGTGAGGTGCAGCAGCGCGTACATCAGCATGGACGCATGGCCGTTGGACAACACGAACCGGTCGCGGTCGAACCAGTGCGGGTTGCGCGGGTTGTGCCTGAGATGGCCTCCCGGCACTCCATCCGCAGCGCGGGGGCCCCACAGCGCCACCGCCATATCCGCCATGCCCATCGGCGCGCCCGGATGGCCGGAGTTGGCTTGCTGCACGGCATCCATTGCCAGTACACGGATGGCATGGGCCATTGTTTGGGGGGTAGTCATGAGAGAAGTGGCTCAGAGGATGGTGGAGGGCCCGTGAAGGGTGCCGGCGCGGATTTTATCGTCCACGGCCGATCGC
>JBIKTP010000491.1:0-3275 GCA_044348035.1 Burkholderiaceae bacterium | reverse complement strand
CGGCTGCTTCTTCGTCAAGGCCTCGCCGGGCATGAAGAACGTGATGCCCGCCTTGTACAAGGGCCTCGCGGTGGCGGGCGTCCTGTCGCTGATCGCGTTCTACTTCGTGACCATGGCGGTGATTCCAGACAACGCCCTGGGTGGCACCGGCGCGCAGATGCGCCTGTTTGGCGCCTGTGCCGTCGGCCTGGTGCTGACTGCCGCACTGGTGTGGATCACCGAGTACTACACCGGCACGCAATACCCGCCGGTCAAGCACATCGCGCAGGCCTCCACGACCGGCCACGGCACCAACATCATTGCCGGCCTGGGCGTGTCGATGCGCTCCACGGCCTGGCCCGTGATCTTCGTCTGCATCGCGATCTGGGTGTCCTTCCAGATGGCCGGCTTGTACGGCATTGCCATCGCCGCCACCTCGATGCTCAGCATGGCGGGCATCGTCGTGGCGCTGGATGCCTACGGTCCGATCACCGACAACGCTGGCGGCATCGCCGAAATGTCCGAAATGCCCAAGAGCGTGCGCGACATCACCGACCCGCTGGACGCCGTGGGCAACACCACCAAGGCCGTCACCAAGGGCTACGCGATCGGGTCTGCCGGCCTTGCGGCCCTGGTGCTCTTTGCCGACTACACCCACAAGCTCGAAGCCTACGGCAAGGCCATCAGCTTCGACCTCAGCGACCCGATGGTCATCATCGGCCTGTTCATCGGCGGCCTGATCCCCTACCTGTTCGGTGCGATGGCCATGGAAGCGGTCGGCCGGGCTGCCGGCTCGGTCGTGGTGGAAGTGCGTCGCCAGTTCCGCGAGATCAAGGGCATCATGGAGGGCACCGCCAAGCCTGAGTACGGCAAGGCCGTCGACATGCTGACCACTGCGGCCATCAAGGAGATGATGATCCCCTCGCTGCTGCCTGTCGTGGTGCCGATCCTGGTCGGCCTGATCCTGGGCCCGGCGGCACTGGGTGGCCTGCTGATGGGGACCATCGTGACCGGCCTGTTCGTGGCGATCTCGATGTGTACCGGCGGCGGCGCCTGGGACAATGCCAAGAAATACATCGAGGACGGCCACCACGGTGGCAAGGGCTCCGAGACCCACAAGGCCGCCGTGACCGGCGACACCGTCGGCGACCCCTACAAGGACACGGCTGGCCCGGCGGTCAACCCGCTGATCAAGATCATCAACATCGTGGCGCTGCTGATCGTGCCGCTGATGATGAAGATCCACGCCCCCACCGCGAATGCCGCCGCACCTGCGGCGGCCGCGCCGGCAGCGGTTTCGGCGCCAGCCCCGGCGGCGCCTGCCGTCGCCGCGCCAGTGGCGGCTGCCGCGCCGGCGAGCGCCGCCTCGCAGTAACCGGTTGCCGGCCTGCACGCCCTGCGCGTGCGGCGCACCGGCCCACAGGGCCCGCCTCGGCGGGCCCTTTTTCTTGTGGCACCCGTCCATGCCGCGCTCCGAGCGGGTCCGCAGTCAATTGGAGGAAAATGCCGGCATGCAACTGAACTACATCGCCAATGCTGCGGTTCCGTCCGACTCCGGGCGCACCATTCCCGTCATCGACCCCTCCGACGGCCAGGCTTTCGACCACATCCAGCGCAGCAGCGCGACCGATGTGGACGCTGCCGTGCGTGCCGCCCGCCAATGCATGGATTCGGTCTGGGGCAGGCTCACTGCGGCAGAGCGGGGCCGCCTGCTGATGCGCCTGTCGGCCAAGATCAGCGAACACGCCCGGGAACTGTCCGATCTCGAGCAGCGCGATTGCGGCAAGCCGACCCGGCAGGCCCGTGCCGATGCCGTTGCCCTGGCCCGCTACTTCGAGTTCTACGCCGGTGCCTGCGACAAGCTGCACGGCGAGACCATCCCCTACCTGGACGGCTACAGCGTGCTCACCTGGCGCGAGCCCCATGGAGTCACCGGCCACATCATTCCCTGGAACTATCCGATGCAGATCTTCGGGCGCAGCGTGGGCGGCGCGCTGGCGGCCGGCAATGTCTGTGTGGTGAAGCCGGCCGAAGACGCCTGCCTGTCGCTGATCCGGGTGGCCCAGCTGGCGGCCGAGGTGGGGTTCCCCCCGGGTGCGCTGAACATCGTCACCGGTTATGGCCATGAGGTGGGCGACGCACTGGCCCGCCATCGCGGCATCGACCACATCAGCTTCACCGGCAGCCCGAAGATCGGCACGCTGATCCAGCAGCTGGCCGCCGAGCGCCACTGCCCGGTCACCCTCGAACTGGGCGGCAAGAGCCCCCAGATCGTTTTCGCCGACGCCGACCTGGACGCCGCCCTGCCCGCCATCATCAATGCCATCGTGCAGAACGCGGGGCAGACCTGCTCAGCCGGCTCACGGCTGCTGGTCGACCAGCAGATCTACGAGCCCCTGCTGGAGCGCCTGGGCGACGCGTTCGCAGCCCTGCGTGTGGGGCCGGCAGCCATGGACCTCGACCTCGGGCCGCTGATCCGCCAGAGCCAGCAGCAGCGCGTCCAGGGTTTCCTCAGCGATGCGCAGGTGGCTGGCATCACCATGGTGGCCCAGGGACAGATCGCCGACGAGGCACCCGAAACCGGCTTTTACCAGGCGCCCACCCTGCTGCGGGATGTTCCGGTGCAACACCGCCTGGCCCAGGAGGAAGTGTTCGGCCCCGTGCTGTGTGCCATGCCCTTCCGGGACGAAGACCATGCCGTCGAGCTGGCCAATGCCACCCAGTTCGGCCTGGTGGCCGGTGTCTGGACGCGGGATGGCGCACGCCAGTTCCGCATGGCCAGGCGCCTGCGCTGCGGCCAGGTGTTCATCAACAACTATGGCGCCGGTGGCGGCGTGGAGTTGCCCTTTGGTGGCTTCAAGGCCTCTGGCCACGGCCGCGAGAAAGGCTTCGAGGCCCTGTACGGATTCACCGCACTCAAGACCGTTGCCATCCGGCACGGCTGACACCACCTGCGGCGCCCGCCAGGGAGCCGCACTTTCGCACCCACCAAGGAATCCAACATGCGCGTTCACAACAAGGTCGTCATCGTCACCGGCGCCGGAGGCGGTATCGGCGAGGGCATCGCCCGCCGGCTGGCGGAGGAAGGTGCCCGTGTCGTCGTCAACGACATCCAGCAGGCGGCTGGCGAACGGGTCGCTGCCGCGATCCGCAGCGCGGGTGGCACGGCCGTCTTCCGTGCCGGGGACGTGACCCGCACCGCCGACATGCAGGCGCTGGTGGAACTCGCGGTGCAGACCTACGGCCGGCTGGATGTCATGGTCAACAATGCCGGCTGGACCCACCGCAACCGCCCC
>JBIKTP010000490.1:0-3280 GCA_044348035.1 Burkholderiaceae bacterium | reverse complement strand
GGTCGCCGCGTGCTGACCGTGGGCACCGATTGCGCGCTGGGCAAGAAATACACGGCGCTGGCGCTGACCCGCGCGCTGGCGGCACGCGGTGTGGCGGCCTCGTTCCGTGCCACGGGCCAGACCGGCATCATGATTGCCGGCGCCGGTGTGGCCGTGGATGCCGTGATTGCCGACTTCATTGCCGGAGCGGCAGAGGCCCTGTCGCCCGACAACGCCTCCGGGCACTGGGATGTGATCGAGGGGCAGGGCGCCCTGTTCCACCCGGCCTATGCCGGCGTCACGCTGGGGTTGCTGCATGGCTCGCAGCCCGATGCGCTGGTGTTGTGCCACGACCCGTCGCGCGCCACGATCGAGGGGTACCCGGATTGCCCGATCCCCGACCTGCAGCACGCCATCGACCGTTACCTGGAGGCCGCGCGGCTGACCAACCGCGGCGTGCGCTGTGTGGGGCTGAGCATCAACTCTTCCACCTTGTCCGAGCCGCAGTGGCATTCCTATGCGTCGGAGCTGGCGCAGCGCCTGTCGTTGCCGGTGGCGGACCCGATGCGGGGCGGTGTCGACCGGCTGGCAGACGCCTTGCTCGCCACATGATCAGCTGCCGCACCAGCATCGAACACTGGGCGATGACCGAGCCCTTCGAGATCGCGCGCGAGGTGATCACCGACCTGCCGGTGCTGGTGCTGAGCCTGACGGATGCCGATGGCCATGCAGGGCGCGCCGAGGCCGCAGGCGTCGACTATGACGGTGAGACGCCGCAGACCATGGCCATCCAGATCGCCGCCGTGCGTGAGCGCCTGCATGACACCATCAATGGCCTGGAGCTGATGCATCTGCTGCCTGCAGGCGGCGCGCGCAATGCGCTGGACTGTGCGCTGTGGGACCTGCGCGCCAAGCAAACCGGCGTGCCCGCCTGGCGGCAGGCGGGCCTGGCGCCGCTCGTGCCGGTGACCACGGTCTACACCATCGGCCTGGGCGATGAACCCACGACCCGGCGCAAGCTGCGCGAGGCGCGCCACTACCCCGTGCTCAAGCTCAAGGTCGATGCCACGCGCCACCTCGATGTCGTGCGCATGGTGCGGGACGAACACCCGGATGCGAGGATCATGGTCGACGCCAACCAGGCCTGGTCACTGGCGCTTCTGGTGGAACTGCTTCCCATGCTGGCAGCCCTTGGTGTCGAACTGGTGGAGCAGCCGCTGCCGCGCGGCCGTGACGCCGAACTCGATGGCCTGGGGTCCCCGATCCCGATCGCCGCCGACGAATCCTGCACCGACAGCAGCTCCCTGGAGCAGCTGGTCGGCCGCTACGACTACATCACCATCAAGCTGGACAAGTGCGGCGGCCTGACCGAGGCGTTTGCCATGGCCGACGCGGCACAGCGCCTGGGGCTGGGACTGATGGTGGGGAACATGTGCGGCACTTCGCTGGCGATGGCGCCGGCATTCCTGCTGGCGCAGCGCTGCCGCTATGTGGATCTGGACGGGCCCCTGCTGCAGGTGCTCGACCGCAGCGCGCCCATGGCATGCCATGCAGGCGTGCTGGAGCCGCCATCGCCGGCGCTCTGGGGCTGACAGGCGGGCAGGGCCGCCTGTCGAGGGATCAGGCCTGGGCGCTGGCCTTTTTCAGGATCACGTAGAGCTGGTCCTTGAGCAACAGCTTTTCTTTCTTGAGCGTCTCGATTTCCTCGTGGGTGCCTGGCTCGGTGTGCGATTCCATGGCCTTGATCCGGTGGTCCAGCGCATTGTGCTTGTCGAACAGCCGCATGAAATGGTGGTCGGTGGTCTTCAGCCGGGTGATCAGATCGCGGAATTCAGGAAACATCGGTGGCTCCTCAGGGTGGTGGTGCGTCGGCGTCCGCTGGGCGTGGCTCTGTGGTTCATCTTAATGCAGCCTGAGGGCGTCCATGTTGTGCTGCATCAGGGGTTCGGCCGGCCCTGGGCCGCAGAGCCCTCAGAGCCCGGACCAGAGCGTGTCCATGACGTCTGCGAAGCGCGCGGAGATCGCGTCCTGGTCCGCATGGCGACCATCCCGCAGCACGGTCGTTCCGGCCACCAGCACCTCGCGCCAATGGGGTTCGGCGCCTGTGAAGACCAATGCATCCAGCAGATGGGAGGGCGCGATGCCCAGCAGTGCCGGCGCGCGCTCGTCCAGGACCAGCAGATCCGCGCGGGCGCCAGGCGCGATGCCCCACACGGGCTGGCCCGCCGCCCGCCCGCCGGCCGCCAGCGCAGCCTGCCACAGGCGCGCTGCAGTCGCCGGTTCACGGGGCGGCGCCGCCGCCACATTGCGTTGGCGCCGCTGCAGGCGCTGACCGTACTCCAGCCAGCGCAACTCTTCCGGCCAGTTGCGCGTGACATGGCTGTCGGAGCCGATGGCCATGGGCACCCCCGCCCGCAGCCATGCGGGCAGGTCGCAGAAACCGTCGCCCAGGTTGGCCTCGGTGCCGGGGCACACGACGATGCCGGCGCCGGTCGCTGCCACCGCATCGACTTCGGCCGGGATGGTGTGGGTCGCATGGACCAGTTGCCAGCGCGCATCGGGTGCGAAATCCCGGCACAGCAGTTCGATCGGGCGCCGGCCGGTCGCAGCCAGGCAGTCGTCGACCTCCTGCGTCTGCTCTGCCACGTGGATGTGGATCGGCACATCGGCGTCGCCCACCTGCCACAGCAGTTCAGTGATCGCCGAGGCGCTGGCTGCGCGCAGCGAGTGGATGGCCACGCCCGCGTTGACCAGTGGCTGCCCCAGCCCCTGCATGTCGCGCATGAGCTGGTGCACCAGGCCCGGAGTGCTGCTGAAACGGCGCTGGTCGTCGCGCAGCGCAGGCTGGGCGAAACCGGCCCGCTCGTACAGCACCGGCAGCACGGTCAGCCCGATGCCCGACAGCGATGCCGCTGCGGCCAGGGCCTGACACATCCGCGCGCGGTCCGCCAGCGGCTGGCCCTGCGGCCCGTGGTGCAGGTAGTGGAACTCGCAGACCTGCGTGTAGCCGCCCCGCAGCAGTTCCACCTGCAGGTGCGCGGCAACCGCCTGCATCTGCTCGGGCGTGATGCGCTGCGCCACCTGGTACATGCGGTCGCGCCAGGACCAGAAATCATCGGCGTCGGTGGCGCGCCGCTCGGACAGCCCGGCGAACGCCCGCTGGAAGGCATGGCTGTGGGCGTCGACCAGCCCTGGCAATACCGGGCCCGGAAGCTGGCGCGCATCCGAAGGCGGGAGCGTCACGCCGGTCTGTACCTGACTCCAGTGGCCGCGCGCATCGACCCCGAGCAGCACGGCGTTT
>JBIKTP010000034.1:0-10054 GCA_044348035.1 Burkholderiaceae bacterium | reverse complement strand
TGCCGCCCGCCATCAATATCCACCAGCACCGGCACCTCGCTGCGGCACTGCGCGGTGGCATGGGTGCAGCGCGGCGCGAAGACGCAGGCCACATGCGGGGCTACCGGGTCCTGCACCTCGCCCGGGATCGACTTCAGCCGCCCCCCTTGCGTGTCGTCGTCGAGCTCGCATTCCAGCAGGGCGCGGGTGTAGGGATGGCGCGGCCGCGCCAGCACCTCGGCCACCGGCCCGGTCTCGACCACGGTACCTCCATACATCACGCACAGGTCGTCGCACAGCTGGGCGACCAGGCCCAGGTGGTGCGAGATGAACACGATCGAGCCGGAGAACTTGCGCCGCAGGCCCTCCAGCAGGTCGACGATCTGGGCCTCGACCGTGGCATCCAGTGCCGTCGTGGGCTCGTCGGCCAGCAGCAGGTCGGGCTGCATCAGCAGCGCCATCGCGATCATCACCCGCTGGCGCATGCCGCCCGAGAGCTGGTGCGGGTAGGCCACCAGGCGCAGGTCGGGATCGGCAATGCCCACGCTGACCAGCGCGTCACGTGCGCGCGCCAGTGCATCGGCGCGGCTGATGCCCGGGTGCCGGCGCTTGAGCACGTCCACGAGATGGGTCGCCACGGTGAACAGCGGGTTGAGTGCCGTCATCGGGTCCTGGAAGATCATCGCGATGCGCGCGCCGCGCCAGGACGCCATCGCCGTCTCGTCCAGCGCCAGCAGCTCGGTGCCGTCGAACGCGATGCTGCCGTCCAGGCGCGTGATGTTGCCCGGCAGCAGGCGCAGCAGACAACTCGCCAGACTGGACTTGCCCGAGCCGGACTCGCCCACCACCCCCAGGATGCGGCCACGGCCGATGTCCAGGCTGACACCGCGCAGGATGTGCGCCGTGCCGCGCCGGGTGGAGGCTTCCAGGCGCAGGTTGCGCACCCGTACCAGCGGGCTTGCGACGGGGGTGGTGACTGCGTCCGTCATCAGTGCTCCCGCCCGATGCGCGGGTCGACCGCGTCACGCAGCGCCTCGCCGAACAGCGTGAAGCCCAGCGTGGCCACGCCCAGCGCGACACTGGACACCACCACCGGCACCCAGGTCTGCGACAGGTACTGGTAACCGTCCTGGATCAGTGTGCCCCAGCTCGCCAGCGGCGGGCGCACGCCCAGACCCAGGAAGGACAGGCCGGCCTCGATGGTGATCACCACCGGGATGTCCATCGAGGCCAGGATCACCAGCGGCCCCAGGATGTTGGGCAACACATGGAAGAACACCACCCGCGGCCAGGAGGCGCCCAGGATGCGCTCGGCCTCCAGGAAGGGCGCGCTCTTGAGCGTGAGCGTCTGCGAGCGCGCCACCCGGCCGAAATGCGGTATCAGCGTGACGGCGACGATGACCACCACGATGCCGGTGGACGGCCCGAACACCGCCACGGCCGCCAGCGCCAGCACCAGGCTGGGAAAGGACGAGATCACGTCGAACACGATCAGCACGAAGCGCTCGCTGCGCGCGGGCAGGTAGGCCGCCAGGATGCCCAGCGCCGTGCCGGCGGTCAGCGCGATCGCGATTGCCGACAGGGCGACCTGCATGGCCACCCGCGAGCCATGCACCATGCGCGAGAACAGGTCGCGCCCGAGGTGGTCGGTGCCCAGCCAGTGCGCGCCGGACGGCGCCGAGAAACGGTTCATCACGTCGAGCGCGTCCGGGTTGTGCGTGGCCACCCAGGGCGCGAACAGGGCGCAACCCATGACCAGCACGACGATCACGAAACCGACCGCACCCGTGAGCGTGGTGCAGACCTTGCGCAAGGTGGCCCAGACAGCGGCCCCCATGTCAGCGCCCGCCCCCCTGGCCGCCACTGCCATGGCGGATGCGCGGGTCGATCGCGGAATAGGACAGGTCGACCAGCAGGTTGACCAGCACGAACACCACCACCACCACCAGCACCGCGCCCTGCACCACCGGGTAGTTGCGCTCGGAGATCGCGCCGTAGATCAGGCGGCCCAGCCCGGGGCGAGCGAACACGATCTCGATCAGCACCGCGCCGCCCAGCAGGCGGCCGATGCCCAGACCCAGGATGGTGATGGTCGGGATGCAGGCGTTCTTGAGCGCGTACTTGTAGGTGATCAGGCGCTCGGACAGGCCATAGGCGCGCGAGGTGCGGATGTAGTTCTCGCCCATCACCTCCAGCATCGAGGTGCGCACCAGACGGGCGATGAAGCCGACCCAGCCCAGCGCCAGCGCGATGGTGGGCAGGATCATGCGCTTGAACTCGTCGAGCCAGTCACCGGTGCGGCTGGTGCCCAGCACCGGCAGCCAGTCGAGCCAGATGGCGAAGATCAGCAGCAGGAAGATCGCGATCACGAAACCCGGCACGGCGATGAATGCGACCGAGATGAAGGCCAGGATGCTGTCCATCACCGAGCCGCGGTGCGTGGCGGCATAGATACCCAGCGGGATGCCGGTGATCACCGCCAGCACGATGGCCGAGAAGGTCAGCACGATGGTGTAGGGAATCACCGCCGCGATCATGCTGGCCACCGAGCGGCCCGAGACGATGTCGATACCCAGGTTGCCGGTGGCCACATTGGAGAAGAAACGCCACAGCCGGATGTGCAGCGGCTGGTCCAGCCCCATGTCGCTGATCATGCGCTTCGAATACTCGGGCGTGGCCTGCGGCCCGAGCAGGATCGCCGCCGGGTCGCCTGGTACCAGGTTGCTGAGCGTGAACAGCAGCACCATCGCGCCGAAGATGATCAGCGCGGTGGTGACCAGGCGGCTGCCGAGGTAGCGGAGGGTGTCGGTGTGCACGATGTCGGTGAAGGGCGTTCAGGAGAGGGCTGCAGGCTCTGATCGTACCCAAGCCCGACCCCGAGCACACCTGCAAAAAAATGATGCCGGGAATGAATTCGGTGCATCCACCCCGGCCGCGCGATCAGCCGGGCTGGAAGTCGGCGTACTGCCAGTCGATCCAGCCCGGTATCGAGGCCGGCTTGACGCTGGTCTTGTGGATCAGACCGCTGGCCTCGTTGGTCAGCCAGACGAACGCCGCCGACTTGTCCATCGCGCGCTGCATCTCCAGCACCATCTGGCGCCGCTTGGCGGGATCGGTCTCGCTGTCGGAATCCCGGAACATGTTGTCGAACTCCTGGCTGTTCCAGCGCGACCAGTTCCAGTTGCCGATCTGCCCGGACACGAACCACTGCATGACGAAGTTGGGGTCGTGCTTGGCGCTGAAGCGCGACATGTACAGCTCGAGGTTCTTGCCGGTGTCGCCCTTGCCGGCGCTCCAGTAGGTGCCGCCGGGCTGGGCATCGACGTCGACCGTGACACCCGCCTCGGCCAGCAAGGCCTTGGCCACCAGTGCCATGTTCTGGAACTCGGGCGTGTTGAGCACCGTGAGTTTCAGCTTCAGGTTGCTCTGGCCGGCTGCTGCCAGCAGGGCCCGGGCCTCGGCCACGTTGCGCCGGTAGACAGGCGCCTCACGCCAGTGGCCCGCGATCTGCGGCGGCAGCACGGTGTTGAGCCGGGGCGCCTTGCCGTTGTAGCCGGCCAGCAGCATCTGGTCCACATCAAGGCCCAGACGGATCGCCTGGCGCACCCGCAGGTCGGCCAGCGGGCCTTTCTCGACATTCATGCCGAGCCAGACATAGGCGAAGGACGGCTGGTCGCTGACGGTCAGGCCCGACACGCTGCGCAACGGATCCGCCGCCGCCGGCGGAAGGATGGCGAAGTCGAGTTCGCCCGACCGCATGGCGAGTTCGGTGGTTTTCGGGTCGGTGATCACGCGGACGTTGATCTCCTCGTAACGGCCCGGGCGGCTGCCCTTGTAGTTGGCGTTGCGCTTGAGGACACACCCCTTCTGCTTGTCCAGCGAAGCCACCTGGTACTGGCCCGATCCGACCGGCTTGAGGCCGAACTCGGCGCCGCGCTGCTCGACGGCCTTCTTGCTGACGATGCAGCCCGAGCCGTCGGCGATGACGACGTCGTAAAGGTTGGCGCGCGGCTTGGCCAGCACGATGCGTCCTTCGTATTTGCTCTTCACCTCGACGGTGGTCAGGTGCAGCCAGTCACCCTTGTAGGAGGACTCCTTGGCGCCTGCCGCCGGCGGCAGGCCGATGCGCTCGAACGAGAACTTGACATCCTCAGCCGTCATCTCCCCAAAGCCATCGGTGAACATCAGGCCGGGCTTGAGCCGGAACTCGATGGTGGTGGGCGAGGTCTGCTTCATTTCCGCTGCCGCGTCGAGTTCGATCTCGGCGGAATTCGGCTTGGGCTGCATCAGGCGCTGGTAGACCACGCGCATGACGTTGCCGTCCACCGGGCCGCGGCGGTGGGCCGGGTCGATCAGTTCGAAATCTGCCGCTGCACGCACCGTCAGCAATGGCCGCGTGGCCCCCGGCGACTGCGCCAGGGCAAACTCCGGCCAAAGCAATGATGCGGGCCCCGCCAACCCTGCACCAGCGCCTGCGGCAAGCACCGCACGCCTGTTCAATCGATGACTCATCAAGCAACTCCTTCAGGAAGAGGTCCAGGCAACCCGCCTGGGCCGACTCCGAAGTGTGCCCGAGATCGTGATCAGGCGCACAAGGCGGCGGGATTGCCGAGCACCCCGGTCAGGCAGCGGCGAAATCCTGGTACTGCCAGTTCAGCCAGCCTGGAATGCTTGCCGGCCGGATCCAGCTTCGGTGCACCAGCGTATTGGCCTCGTTGGTCAACCAGACATAAGCCGCAGAGCGGTCCATCACACGCTGGGCATCGATCACATGCTGGCGCCGTTTGGCGGGATCGAGTTCGCTGTCGGACGCCTTGAATGCGGCGTCAAACTCCGGACTGTTGAAGCGCGACCAGTTCCAGCGGCCGATCTGACCGGACACGAACCATTGCATGATGAAGTTCGGGTCATGCTTGCCGTTGAAGCGGGCGATATACAGATCCAGGTTCTTGCCGGTGTCGCCCTGGCCGGAGCTCCAGTAGGTCCCGCCGGCCTGCGCGTCCACGTCCACGGTAATACCGATTTCCGCCAACAAGGCCTTGGCCACCACCGCCATGTTCTGGAACTCCGGCCGGTTCAGCACCGTGATCTTCATGCGGGCGTTGGAGACACCCGCTGCTGCCATCAGCGCCTTGGCCTCGGCCACGTTGCGCTTGTACACCGGTGCCTCGCGCCAGTGGCCGTTGACCATTGGGGGCAGCAAAGTGCTGAGGCGCGGCACCTTGCCGTTGTAACCGGCCATCAGCATCTGGTCGACATCCAGCGCGAGCCGGATCGCCTGGCGCACCCGCAGGTCGTTCAGTGGCGCCTTCTCGGTGTTCATGCCCATGAACACGTAAGCGATCGAGGGCTGGTCGTTGACCGTCATGCCGGGCACACCACGCAGCGGATCAGCTTCGGAGGGGGCCATCACCGCAAAGTCGAGCTCACCGGCACGCAGCGCCAACTCCGCGGTCTTGGCGTCGGTGATGACCCTGATGTTCATCTCCTCAAAGCCCGCCTTGCGGTTGCCCTTGTAGTCGGCGTTGCGCTTGAGCTGAATGCCTTTCTGGCGGTCGTAGGCGGTGATGCGGTAAGGACCGGACCCGATCGGCTTGGTGATGTGGTCTGTCCCCCGCTGCTCTACTGCCTTGCGCGACACGATGCAGCCGCTCAGGTCGCCCACTGCGGTGTCGATCAGGTTTGCACGCGGCTGGGACAGAATGATGCGGCCCTCGTACTTGTTCTTCACTTCCACTTGCGTGAGGTAGAGCCAATCGGGCTTGTAGGACGAGGGCTTGGAGCCGTCCTTCGGGTCGAAGGCGATGCGCTCATAGGAAAACTTCACATCGTCGGCTGTCATCTCGCCAAATCCGTCGGTGAACATCATGCCGGGCTTGAGACGGAACTCCAGCAGGGTCGGAGACACCTGCTTGAGCTCGGCTGCAGCGTCCAGTTCCATCTCCGCAGAATTGGGCTTGTGCTGCAGCAGCCGCTGGAACAGCGCACCACTGACATTGCGGTCAACCGGCAACGTGCCATGGTAAGGGTCGATGCCGGTGAACTCTGCCGCGACCCGGACATTGATCGTCGTGCGTGCCTGCGCACGCACCAGCGGCGAGTGGCCAAGCAGGCTGGCGCCCGCCAGTCCCGCGCTCGCGGCCATCCAGTTGCGTCTTGTCAGCTTCTTCATTGCATACTCCTTTGTTGGACGGGGAACCCGATGAACATCACCACACCACACCGCCACCGCCAGCCACCACCGTGACCCGGCCGCGCCTCACACCTCTTCCCAGGGGAAACTATCCAGCCGCTCGATCCCGTGGGGCCTGATCACGACTTGCGTTTCCAGCTTGACGCACTCCCGGCCCTGCGGCTCGCCGACAAGACTCTCGACGCAGACCACCATGCCGTCCTCGAAAACACCATCGTAGGCGCGAGCGAAATCCGGATGCAGGGGAATCGAGGGCCACTCGTCGACAAGGCCCACCCCGTGCAGCGCCAGCGAGTACTTGCGTGCCTGGTAGCGCTCGGGGATGCGCCAGGAGCGCTCGTTGAACTCGGAGAAGGTCATGCCGGCGCGCAGGACGCCACAGTTGTGCTCGATCTGGTCAAGCGCCACCCGGTAGTAGGTACGCTGCTGGTCGTTCATCGGCGTGTGGCCGATGGTCCACGAGCGGGAGAGGTCGGCGCAGTAGCCGTAAGGGCCAACCTGGTCGGTATCCAGGGAGAGCAGGTCGCCTTCCTGGGCCACATGGTCCGATGCCTCCTGGTACCAGGGGTTGGTGCGCTCGCCCACCGTCAGCAGACGGGTTTCGAACCACTCGCCGCCAGAGCGTGCGTTCTCGTAACTCATGTGGGCCCACAACTCGGCCTCGGTCGCGCCGGGCAGCGAATGCTCGTAGACACGCGCCAGCCCCGCCTCGCAGACCCGCACGGACCACTTCATCAGCTCCAGTTCATCCGCCCCCTTGACGAGCCGCGCATGTTGCATCAGTTCCTGCCCCTCGACCAGCGTCAGACCACGCTTGTGCAGGGCTTCGACGCCCATCCATTCCAGCTTGTCCACTGCCAGGCGGGTATTGCCTCGCCCGCGCTGGCGCAGGATGTCGGTCAGTTCGTCCGCCCACAGCTCGACCCGCTCTGCAGCACGGTAGCCAGCCGTCATGTAATACCAGGTCCGCGTCGGGCGGACCTCGTCGATGATCTCGATGCCCTTGGAAACATGCTCCGAGCCCTTGTACGCGAACTCGATCGTGTAACCGTCGGCAAATACCAGGGCGTAGTGTGCGGGCTCATGCATCATGAAGATCGCCATGCCATTGGTGTCGAGCGCATAGCGGATATTGCACGGGTCATACAGCAGGATGGCCGCGCAGTCGTGCTTCACGAGCTGCGCGATCACGCGGGCCTTTCGGGTGGCCCGCGCCCGCAACAGCACCTCATGCGGGACCGGGCTGCGCAGCGGCTTGTCGGCGCCCAGTGGGTTGAGGTACATGCGCTTGCGCGCGTCCTTGAACAAAGTCGTCATCCGTTTCGCTCCTGGCTTCTGGGCGCTCGCCATGCATGCGCAAAATGCACGTGCCGGCCGGGTTCTCTGGATAGGTTAGCCAGCGTCCGCACTGTGCTCAACCGAAAAAAACGTATCGCGGTCATACATTGCACGCATGCATGCACCGCATTGGGTTCAATGAAAGCGCAGCGTCTGCCCGATCCCCAGCCGGCGCGCCTTCTCCAGCATCGCGTAGCCCAGCGCGATGTCGCTGAGCGACAACCCGCGGTGCCAGAACAGGATCGTCTCGTCATCCCGCTCGCGCCCAGGCTTCAGCCCGGCCACGATCTGCCCCATCTCGGCATGCAAGGTCTGCGCCGACAGCTTGCCCGCCTCGACATGCGCGCGCAGCGAGCCGAACTGCCCACCCTTGCACTGGCCCCAGTCGTCAACCACCAGCTTGGACATGATGTCGGTCAGGCTCAGCTCGACCGCGCTCATCGTCCCGTAGGGCACCACGAAGGCCCCCGGCTTGACCCAGGCAGTCCGCAGCAGAGGCTCAGGCGCGCGCAGGCGCGAGGCCTCGACGACGATGTCGGCCCCCTGTACCGTGTCGCGCCAGTTATCACACACCCGGACCGGCCGGCCGAGGTCGCGTGCCAGGCGGTCGCCGAAAGCCTGGCGGCTTTCCGGACGCGCGGAGTGCACGCGTATCTCGTCGAAATCGAACAGCCGGGCAAGCAGGCGCACATTCCAGTAGGCGGTGCCCCGTGCACCAATATGGCCCAGCACCCGCGCACCCTTACGGGCCAGATACTTCGCGCCGATCGCCGTCACCGCACCGGTGCGCATGTCGGTAATGGCCGTGGCGTCCAGGATCGCCACCGGGATTCCTGTACGCGGGTCGAACAGCGTCAGAACGCCAACTTCCGAGGGCAGGTCCTGCTTGTAGTTGTCCACGAAGTCACCGACCACCTTGACACCCGCCAGATCGATCGGCGCACCGATGGCGCCGCGCAACACATTGAAATGCCCGTCGACGCCAGCCTTGGGCGCCAGGTGCATGCGCGGCTCGATGACGCAACTGCCGCGGCCCTGTGCGCCGAGGCTGGACTCGATCGCCTCCAGGATCTCCTGGTCGGTGATCGCCAGGCGCTCGATGTCGGGGCCGTTGAGGTAGGTGATGTGGATCTCGGGCATGCGGCGGGTTCCTGGATTTTCGAATGAGTGGTATGTCGTGGCGACTCGGCCTGAACTAACAAAGCAAAGGGTGGAGCGACCCGGTGTCTTCGCCCCCAACAGCCAGCACACCCAGCGCGGCTACCAGCGGATCGGCAAACAGCACCGCCTCCACCCGCGCCGCGTCCGGGCCGGGCGGGCGATCTTCTGCCAGCGCTGGCACCGCAGCGCGCAGGGCGTCAAGCACCAGCCGGGTGCCCGCACCCAGGGGACCGGCCTGGCGCAGATCCACCGCCTGCGCGGCCACCAGGGCCTCGATCGCGATCAAATGGCGCAGCGCGCGCAGCGCATCGCCGAGCTTGCGCAACGCCAGCAGCGTCTGCGGCGCATGGTCCTCGGCGCCGTCGGACACCGGGAACGCGTCCAGCGCGGCCGGCGCCGCATACAGCCGCACCTGGGCGTGCAGCGCGGCGGCCGTCTTCTGCATCGCATTGAAACCGACGCTCGCGCCGCCCACCGGCGACAGGTACTTGGGCAAGCCGCTGAAGTGCGGCGTCTGCAACTTGATGATGCGCTGCACCGACGCGGCCGACAACTGCACCAGCGCGATCGCCAGCGCATCGGCGGCCACCGCCATCATCGGTGTGTGGAAGTTGGCGGTGGACAACATCTCGCCGCTGTCCGCCAACACCAGCGGGCTGTCGCCGGAGCCGTTCACCTCGGCCTCGACCGCATCGTGCAGCAGGCGCAGCAGCGGGTAGGCTGCGCCGAAGTTCTGGGCCGGCGTGCGCAACGACAACGCATCCTGGATCGCGCGCGGCGGTGCCTGGGTCAGCACGCTGCCCTGCAGCAGGGCGCGCAGCAGACCGGTGACAGCGACCTGCTCGCCCGCCGGGCGCGCCGCGGCGATGCGCCGGTCCAGCACGGTGAGGTTGGCCGCATACCCTTCCATGCACAGGGCAGCGACCGCCAGACCGACCAGCAGCACACGCACGGCCTCGCGCACCGCCACCACCCCCAGCGCCGCCGTGACCGGGCTGGCATTGATCAGGCCCAGGCCGTCCTTCGCCTGCAGCACAGCCTCGTCCAGGCCCGCCGCACGCAGGGCCTGACCGGCGGCCATGGTCTGGCCGCGGTAACGCACCTGGCCCAGGCCGAGGATCGGTGCCACCAGGTGGGCGCTCAGCCCCAGGTCGCCGGCGCCGATCGAACCCCATTGCGGCACCACCGGCGTGATGCCGCTGTTCAGCAGTGCCAGCAAGGCACTGGCCGCCTGCGGGCTGACACCGGTACCCCCGCGCGCCAGCGCGCAGACCCGCAGCAGCAGCGCCGTGCGGGCCACCTCGTCGGGCAGCGGGTCGCCCATGCCGATCATGCGGCCGGCAATGATCTGGCGCTGCCAGGTCAGCGTTTCCTCGGGCGTCA
>JBIKTP010000033.1:0-10064 GCA_044348035.1 Burkholderiaceae bacterium | reverse complement strand
CCGCGCTGCCGCCGCGCGCTACCCACTGGCTGCCCAGCGCGGCCTGCGCCTGTTTGTCGGGCGCGGCCAGTGCCACCTGTGCCATGTCGGGCCGATGTTCAGCAACGGCGAGTTTGCCGACATCGGTGTGCCCTTCTTCGTGCGACCGGGCGTGGTGGATCCCGGCCGGCATGGCGGCATCCGTGCGCTGCAGGCCAGCCCCTACAACCTGCTGTCGCCGTGGAGCGACGGGCCGCAGGAGGTGGCGCTCAAGACCCGCCATGTCGACCTGCAGCACCGCAACTTCGGCGAGTTCAAGGTGCCCAGCCTGCGCAACGTGGCGAAGACGGCGCCCTACATGCACGACGGTCAGCTGGCCACGCTGCGCGACGTGCTGCGGCACTATTCGACGCTGAACCTGGACCGCCTGCATGCGGATGGCGATGCCATCCTGCAACCGCTGCGACTCACCTTTGCCGAGACCCGCGATCTGCTGGCCTTCCTGCACAGCCTGAGCGCGCCCGATGCGACGCGCTGGCAGGCCGGCCCCTTGCCGGGGTGCAGGCCGTCTCGGGTTGCTGGCGATCTGGATATTCGCTGATGTGTTGGCGCAGGCAGTGGGCACGAAGGTCGACCAGGCCGCCTTGTGGAAATGAATGGATCGAACAACGCAAGGGCCTTGGCCGCCTCCAGTGACTTTGCTGGCAGGATTTCATCCAACCAGCCCGTGATGGCCGCTGCCACCGACCACCAGCTGGCGAAGCACGTGGTCAGGCGCACGCCCTGCTGCAAGTGCAAGCGGAAAAAGGGCCCGACAAAAAGGGGTTTTTGCGCTCGGTGGATGGTGGGTTTGTTGGCACCGTATGTTAAAACGAGATGATTGATTCGATGGTTTTGCATCGTCAATTTGCCTGCACAGGAACCTCCCATGTTTCTCACTCGCCTGCCGCTGCTCATCATTCTCATCCTCTTTGGCATGCTGCCGGTGCAGCACTGGGTGTTGGAGCACCAAACCAATGCTGCAGTGAGCGAAGTCATTTCAGAGGCCACGCAGGCCGCCAACACCACGGTGACAAAACTGTTCGTCAACGAACTCTATCCGCGACTGAAAGAGCCGCTTGCGCTTGAGGGCGGCGGCAAGCGTGGCGAACCGCTTGCCGGTGAAGCGCTCGAAACCACGGACAGCACCATTCGCAAGTTCATGTTCGGCACCGACATCATGAAGGTGAAAATTTACGGGATGAACGGCATGACCGTGTACTCGACCGAGCGCAAGCAGATCGGCGAGGACAAACACGACAACCAGGGCTTCCAGTCAGCCGCGCAGGGTATTGCAGGTAGCCAGATCACCCATCGCGGCAAGTTTTCTGCCATTGAGGGCGATGTGTTCGACAAGGATATGGTGGCCAGTTACATCCCGATCCGCAACCAGGCGGGCCTCATCATCGGCGTCGCCGAGATTTATACCGACCGCACCCCGGTGCTTGACAAGTCGACTCGTGGCGAAGGCTACATTCATGCCGCCTTGCTGATCACGCAGTCGGTCCAGATCATTCTGCTGCTCGCGCTCGGCTGGCTGTTCTGGGACCGCCAGAGCGCGACCGTTGCCGACACCAGAACATCTTTCAAGCCCTGATTCGATGGCGCTTCAGGCAACAAAAACCGAGTCCGTGAAGTTAGCGGCTCCGGCCACCAACGCGGCCGGCATGCCTCGCGGGTTGCCGCCGGCACTGATCGCCATTCTGATAATCGGGGCCTTGTTGTTTGCCAGTGCCGTGCTGGTCATCGAATACAGAAACTCCCAGCGCAGCGAGCAGAAAGCACTCGAGCGGATTGCCGAGGCCTATTCAACTTCCATCCTCGGCTTTCGTGACTTTTACAACCAGGTGATCCTCGGCAAGCTGAGTGGCAGCGGCATCGAAATCACCCACGAGTACCAAAACAAGGCCAATGCATTGCCGATCCCCGCCACCTTGTCGCTGGACCTGATTCAGTTTCTGAACAGCCGCCAGGTGAATGTCAACATGCGTCTGGTCAGCCAGTACCCGTTTCCGGCCAGGCAAAGCCGCGTTCTCACCGATTTCGACCGCGCTGCGACACTTCAATTCGAGACGACGGCCAAACAGTCGTTCTCCCGGATATCGGAAAACGCCAACCGTCGCATGTACGAATATGCGGTGCCGGTCCGGCTTTCCGAAAACTGCGTGGCCTGCCACAACAGCCACCCCGAATCACCCAAGCGCGACTGGAAGATCGGCGACATTCGCGGCATCCAGGTGGTCGCACTCCTCCCGGAAACCTTGGACAACGAAAGCCTCAACCAGCGGGCACCACTGATCGTGGCGGTGCTGTTCTTCTTTGCCTTCACGCTCGCGGTTATTTTCTGGCTGGTGCAGCGCAATCAGATCGCCTTCCGGATGCTGCTGCAAGACAAAAAAGACCTGGCCGAGGCAACGATTGCTGCCGAGGCCGCCAGTCGCGCCAAGAGCAACTTCCTGGCCAACATGAGCCATGAGATCCGCACGCCGATGAACGGCATCATCGGCATGACCGATCTGGCCCTCGACTCCGACTCGGAGGCTGAGCGCCAAGAGTACATCACCATCGTCAAGAACTCGGCTGAATCCCTGCTGGGCATCCTCAACGACATCCTCGACTTTTCGAAAATCGCAGCTGACAAGCTGATGCTGGAGCGGGTTGGCTTCAACCTGCAGCAGACCGTTTCCGAAACCCTCAAGACACTCGCTCCGCGCGCTGGCCAGAAAGGTCTGGAACTGATCTGCGACCTTGCCGACAACGTTCCGCACAATGTCGTCGGCGACCCGACACGCTTGCGCCAGGTGCTGATCAACCTGATCGGCAACGCTATCAAGTTCACCAGCACGGGTGAAGTCGTCGTCAGCCTCGCCGTCGAGGCGAGCGACGACACCACCGCAACGCTACAGGTCGCTGTGCGCGACAGCGGCATCGGCATACCCTCTGACAAGCTGGACAGTATCTTCGAAGCCTTCTCGCAGGCCGATACATCGACCACCCGTCAACATGGCGGCTCCGGTCTTGGCTTGTCGATTTCGAGCCGACTGGTCGAGTTGATGGGCGGCCACATGAGCGTCGATAGCGAGCCCGGTAAAGGTAGCACCTTCCGGTTCACCATCGTGCTCGGCGTGGATCGGCAAGCGGTGGTGCCACTGTCCACTGAACAACTGGCTGGCAAGCAGGTGCTGGTGGTGGAGGACAAGGCCGTGAACCGCGGAATTTTCCTGCGCCAGTTGAGCCGTTGGGGCGTGAATGCTACCGTCGCCAGTTCAGGCGAAGAGGCACAGGCACTATGCGCAGGCCACGCCTACCAACCTGATCTGGTACTGCTCGATCGGCACATGCCGCAAATGGATGGTCTGACGCTGGCGGCGTGGATGCGCGCTCAAGTGCACTTGCACACCACGCCCATTCTGGTGCTTTCTTCAGCTCCCCAGAAAGACGATAGCGAACGCGCCCGAAGCCTGAATTTGCAAGGCTACCTGACCAAGCCGTTCACCGATGTCGATTTGCTCGGGGCAGTCAAGCGCGCACTGGGCATTGCAGAGACCGACTCAGCGCTGACGTCGCCAGGTGGCTTACAGCCTCCCGCCACCGGGAGGATTCTCGCCGTCCTGCTGGTCGAGGACGACCCGATCAACCAGCAACTTGCCCTTCGTCTGCTCGCAAAGTGGGGCCACCAGGTCACGCTGGCCGTTCATGGCCAGGAAGCGGTGGATCGTCTGCGCGAAGGCCAGCGCTACGACATCGTGTTGATGGACATGCAGATGCCGGGAATGGGTGGCATCGAGGCTACGCGGCTGATCCGCGCCGACGAAGCCGGACAGAAAAAGCCGCGTGTGCCGATCATGGCGATGACAGCGAATGCCATGCAGGGTGACCGCGAAGCCTGCCTTGAAGCCGGGATGGACGAGTACCTCTCGAAGCCGATCAACAAGAGCGAATTGGCAGCGAAGCTGCGCATGTTCGGCCCAGCTGGCCCGTCGACTGAGAGGCCTTCGGCAGCCTTTGCCGTCCCGCCAGCGTCGACTTTCGACTATGCAGCGGCCATCAGCAGAATGGAGCCCGAGATGATCGAAATCCTCACCCAGGCCTTTCTCGAGCACCACGAAAAAGAAATGAACAGCTTGCGTGAGAGCATTGCCAGTGGCGAAATGGCAGAAGCCCAGCGCCGCGCCCATGGCCTGAAAGGCACTCTCGCCGGCTTTGATGCCAAGCCGGCCGAGCGGTACGCGGCAGAGATGGAGGTGCTGGCCGAAGCCGGCCACCTGGAGGCACTTTTGCCGCTGCTGGAGGCTCTCGAAAACGAGATTGGCAGGCTGGTGAAGGTGTTGCGTGGCTGACCGATAGCCGCGTTTCCCTGCATCATGGGCCGTCAAGGGCACTGATTCGACCGGCGAGTTGAATGCGTTCAGCGAAAAACTGAACCATACCGGGTATCGAGGGGGCCTGTTGGCTTGAGTCAGACAGGACTGGTCTGACTGTCAAGTGGGGTGCTTGGGTTTTGGGACTCTCTCTCATTCAGCCCCCCCGCAGGGGCCGCCGGAGGCCCCCCGGTTGGGCCATGTACTCATGGTTCAACCCTCCTGTGGCGCTGCCTCTGCGGCAAGCTTGGTTGTGGATGAGGCCTGACCGTGATGGCGCCAGTAGTTCGCCTTGGCCTCGGCAGGCGGGATGCAGCCGATCGGTTCGAGCAGACGGTGGTTGTTGAACCACGATACCCATTCCAGCGTGGCCAACTCGACTGCCTCACGGGTCCTCCAGGGCCCGCGCCGGTGGATGAGCTCAACCTTGTAAAGGCCGTTGATGGTCTCGGCCAGCGCGTTGTCGTAGCTGTCGCCCGTGTTGCCCCCCGACGGTTCGATGCCGGCCTCAGCCAACCGCTCGCTGTAGCGGGTCGACACGTAGTGCGAGCCGCGGTCGCTGTGATGAACCAGCGACCTTTCTCGCCGCGGCTGGCGCGCGTACAGCGCCTGCTCCAGCACGTCGCGCACGAAGTCGGTGCGCATCGTGGTGCTCACCCGCCAGCCCACGATGTGGCGGGCGAAGACGTCGGGACTGGGAGCCGCTTTCGTAGCTACGATTGGCCAGGCCGTTTCGATTGCGGCGGAGTACCAGCTGCGCCATCCCGTTATCTGCCGAAACATCCGGCGTGTGCGTACCCGGCAGTTTCCCTGGAGCGTGTTCTGTGTCGTTGAAGTGGCGCGCATCGTCGTGCTTTCGGTGTTTCGTTCGAGCCGCAACCCGGTGATCTGACAACGGCGCGCCTGGCAGCCTGATACCCAGCGCGCGCATCACTTCCCAGCGCCTTGGCAATGAACGCGGCATCGTCGCCGGCTGTCTTCCAGACAGGCTTCGAGGTAAAGCGCCATGTCCTCGTCCGTTTCGAGATGCTCGGCGCTGTCCCATTTGCGCAGCCTTGCTTTCCCATGCCTGTCCCCTGTAACTGCCGCGCCAGTTTCAGCGCGGCCCTGATCTATGCGGCTTGCGTCGATTTATCCCCGCCAGCCAGAAGGATCACGATCTCAACTCCCCGCTGGGCGAAATACACCCGATAGCCGGGCCCATAGTGAATGCGCATCTCGGAAACGCCTTCGCCAACCGGTGCGCAGTCTCGCGGGTACAGCTCAACGAAGCAGGCCAGGTGGAGCTCAAGCTCAAGACACCATGGCGCGACGGCACCACGCAGCTGGTGATGAGCCCGCTGGAGTTCATGCAGCGGCTGGCGGCGCTGGTGCCACGGCCCAGGCTGCACCTGATCCGCTTTCACGGGGTGCTGGCCCCGAACGCGAAGCGGCGCTCGCTGGTGGTGCCGCAGGTGCCGCCCAAGGATGAGAAAGTTGCAGGCGTTGCCGCATCCGGCGTCCAGTGCCAGACCGTGACCAAGACCGCCCAAGTCCGGCCCGCACGCATCTGCTGGGCACGGCTGCTCAAGCGCGAGTTTGACATCGACATGCAGCGCTGCCTGAACTGTGGCGTCGCGCAGTTCAAGATCGTCGCCGCCATCCTGGAGCGACCGGTGATGGGGAAGATCCTGATCTACCTGGGCTTGGACCCTCAGCCGCCGCCCAAGGGCAGGGTGCGCGCGGTGGGACCGCACTTTGCTGCCTGAGCCGCTTGCACTGTCGAACGCCTGTCGCCTCGGCCTGTCCAGTGGCGGCATCGGCATCGTGACCATTCTTCACGAACGCATGCATCCGACCGAGCGCTTTCCGGAAGACTGTTCAGGCGGAACAAGGGCCTGGTACGCCCCCATTTCCATGACTTCTCACCGGCGAGCCAGGCGCGGGCCCAGCCACAGCGCGAGGCCGGCGGCCGCCACGAGCGGGAACACGCCCCACTGGATGAGGGCCAGGAAGGTCTCATTCGAGCGCAACGCGCCGGAGTAGACGAAGGCGCCGATGAACGGTGATGCCGCCAGATGCAGGTTGCGGATGAGTTTGAACGGGAGTTGCATGGTGTGTCCTGGTCAGAACGGGATCACTGGGGTCTGGTGAGATCGAGCACCAGCCGGCCCTCGACCTGTCCGGCCTCGATCAGCCGATGCGCCTCGACGGCCTCTGCCAGCCCGAAAACGCGCTGGATGCAGGGCGCGATCCGGCCGGCTTCGAGCAGCTTGAAGAGCGTCGAGAGATCGTCGTGGAACCAGTCGGGATGCGCGGCCCGGCGCTGCGCGATGTCATAGAAGGTGACCCGCCTGGCTGCGCCCGACCGGGAGGACAGCCCCTTGATCCGCAGGAAGTCGAAGCCGAAGCGCAGTCGCGCGAACAAGCCCGGGCTCCCGTTGCCGGCCTTGTGGGCGTTCCGAAACGCGGCGCTGAAGCCCAGCGCAACCAGCCGTCCACCCGGCGCGAGGCGGGCCGTGACTGCGGAGAGCGCCTCCCCCCTGGCGGCGTCGAGGATGGCCTTGAAGCCGTTGAAGTCACGCGAGAGGCGGTCCAGCTTTGCGGCCGCATTGGCCCCATCAGCCGCATCGTAGGCGACGAAGGCCGCACCAAGGCTGGTCACAGCCTGCTCCCGCCGGGCAGAGGCCACACCAACCGCCGGCATCTCGAAAGCGCGGCAAAGGTCGAGCGCGGCCAGGCCCACGGCCCCGCTGGCGCCGTAGACCAGGACCGGATCGCCCGGCTTCACCTCGGCCTCGCGGAACAGCGCCTGGTAGGCCGTCATGTAGCTCAGGATCATCGGCTCCGCCTGGGTTGCGGCCAGCCCTTGCGGCACCGCGACGAGCATGTCGGCCGGGCGCAGCAGTTGGGTGGCATTGCCGCCCGTCTGCGTCAGGTCGGCGACCCGGTCACCGATGCGCCATTGCGTGACACCCGGGCCGACTCCGTCAATGCGGCCTACAACGTCGTAGCCGAGCGTCAGGGGCAGGCTCAGCCTGAGAACGGGATAGAGATTCCGGCGGATCAGCGTGTCGGTGAAAACCAGGCTCGACGCCTCGGCCCGGATGCGTACTTCGCCCGGGCCGGGCTCCGGCAGCGTGGCATCCTCCACCAGGCGGATGACCTCAGGACCTCCGAACTCGCGGATCTCGAGTCGACTGACAGCCACGGTTGGCATCCTCAGGAGGGGCGACGCAAGGCGCGCCACAGGAACAAAAACCCGAGTGCCATGAACCAGAGCTGGATGGCCGTGGTGGACACCACGATCGAGACGGGCGGTGCGATGCCGAAAAGCTCCAGGGCAGGCAAGGCGACGACGCCACCCACCGCGAGCCCCGACAGGCCCGCCCAGGCGGGCAGCTGCCTGTCGCGCAGGATCAGCAGGCTGGTGGCGAGGGCCCAGATCGCGGCGAAGGCTGCCACCCCCAGACTCTCGCCGATGGCGCCACCCCAGGCGTTGATGGCGGCCTGCATGGCCTCGAGCGCGGCGCGGCCCTCCGCCGACAGGCCGGGGGCGGCGTGGGCCTCGGCCAGCACCGTGCTGCCGGTCAGCCAGCGCAGGATGCCGATCGCCCGCGCGAGCGCCGAGGCCGCGGCCGCTCCAATCGCGATGAAGGCCAGCGCGCCGAGCGGGCCGGAGCGGGCCGCCAGGCGAACTGTCAAGACGCCGGTCACCAGGAATAGCAGCGAGTAGCCCAGGTACAGCCCGTATCCCAAGCGCACGCCGTCGAGCTGCGCCCGCAGCAGAGGCAACATCTTCGCGGGCGGATAGTCGAGGCTGTCCGGCCACTGTATCGCGTTGCCGAGCACGGCCATGGGCGCGAAGAGGCTGAATCCTTGCAGGAGCAGAACCACCCCGGCCGCCAGAAGCAGGCTGCGGGATGTCGTGGCGTGGCCACTGCTGTAAGTGTTGGTAAGTACCATGGGATCTCCGGTGGGTGGGGGTTGGGACTGAAGCGGGATCACGGTCTGCCGAGCCGAGTCACTGCCGCCTCGCGGTGGCGGCCATCCACCTGGTTCAGGAACTCGGCGATGCGGCGCTCCAGGTCTGGGTAGTGCGGGTTGAAGGTCGCGCGGGCGCCGGCTGCGCCAGGGGGCGGCGTCTGCCCGCCAACGCCGTACCAGACCTGCGGCGCCTCTTTGCAGGCCCGGATCTCGTCTTCCTTGCGGAACGGGGCGCTGCCGCAGTTGCGGTACGCGCCCGCCACGCCGTAGTGCGGGTTGTCAGGCGACAGGTGCACAGCCAGGTGGGAGAGTCCGACCACACGCAAGGCGTCGTCGGCAGCAGGCAGCCAGATCACGCGCTTGCTGGACGCGTCCTTGGGCGGCGCGGAAAAGTAGTTGACAAACACGCTGCGTGGATCGCCTGCATTGGCGGCGAAGAACTGCCGGGTGGCGGCCACATCCAGCACCTCGTCGTCCTCGCTCTGCACGACCAGCCAGGGGGTCTTCACGGCGCCTACTCGCCTCACGCGACTGTCCATCAGGCTGAGCAACGCCATGGTGGACGCGATGCCCTTTGTCGGCATGGCGCCATACCGCGCGAAGTCCTCGCGCGGGCCCAGGTCCAGCCATGGGCGGAACGCCGCCACCCAGCGGGCCAGCCGCGCCAGTGTGTTGGAGCGAAGTCGGTAGGCCGGCGACAAGCCGATGACCGCATCGACCTTGTCAGGCGAACCGGCTGCCACCGCGAGTGAGAGGGCTGCGCCAAGTGAGAAGCCGGCGAGCACGACGACATCGTTTTCGCGACCGGCCTGCGTGACCGCCGCCTCGACGTGAGCCAGCCAGTCCCTGTGGTCGACAACCATGAGGTCCGCCGGACGCGTGCCATGGCCCGGGAGCAACAGTACGCGGGATTCGAAGCACTGCCTGGAGAGGGAGTTCGCCAGATCGCGCATGGCGAATGCGGTGTCGGACAGCCCATGAACCAGGACCGCGATACCTCGCGGTGCCTCGGGCTGGCATCCCGGGCCTGGGGCCATCCGAAAGGGTGCCACCGACCGCAGTTCTGCATCGGCCATCGAGGGCGCGAAAGGCAGCCTGTGGACGCCCAGCTCCCGAGTCACCTCCGCGACATAGTCATCGAAGTCGGCGACAGGCGCTGCCGCTGAGGGGTCGCGCCACCCGCTGCTCAGAAGTTCCGCCCGCGGTGCGACGCTCTCGTTGGATGCGCAGCCCGACAGGAGCGCGAACAGGGCCGCCCCGGCGAGGACGGCGGGCAGGGATCGCTTGTGAGGCCGAGAGTTCCGTGTCGACAAGGGTTGCTCCCAAGAAATTGAATGCCCCGAGTCTGCAGTGCATGGTCGAGGCGGAGCAAGCCCCACCCGTGCATGCCAGCCATGCAGATTTGCAGGGGTTGTCCTCCAAGTTGGGCAGGCCGGTCCCGGCAGCGCGCGCGGCCAGGGCCTCGCGCCGCGCGGCGGGCAGGCAGCGACCCGTGGTCATCGCCCTCCACGGCGACGAACTCCGCTTCCGAAGGGGCAAAGGCCTGCAGCGCCCCCTTGCAGGTGGGGGACTCCACGCCAGCGCCCATGCAAAACTGTATGCTTGACATGCGCAAGCTGGTCTGGCCCTCCCCGCCGGGGCACTGCACCATGGCGTCCACGACCTCTACTGTCACAGGAGCCCTCCATGCCCAGCCTCGCTAAGCAGCAACACTTGATT
>JBIKTP010000489.1:0-3290 GCA_044348035.1 Burkholderiaceae bacterium | reverse complement strand
GCAGCGTCCACGATGGCGTCGTCTGCCGTGGCAGCGGCATCCGAACCGGCACCAGCACGAGCACCGGCATCCACACCGGCATTCGCAGCAGCATCCCCACCGGCATCTACAGCAGCCTCCGCAACGGCATCCGCACCAGCCAGCGCAAAGTCAAATGCAGGCGCGGCTGTGTCCCGCACTCCGGCGCAGGCCCGGGCAGTCGAGAAACCTGCGGCCTCCCCTGGCCGGGACACCGCTGCAGCCACCGCCCCGCGCCCCGCCCCCAGGGCATCCGTGCCGCCCGCTGCTGCGCGCCCGCTGCTCAACGTCGGCCTGTTCGCGGTCGAGTCCAACGCGCGCGCCGCCGATGCCCGCCTGCGCGCTGCGGGCCTGCCCGCCACGGTGGAGGAACTGCAGACCCGCAGCGGCCCGCGCTTCCGGGTGCGCGCCGGGCCCTTCGCGTCGCGCTCTGCGGCAGAGGCTGCCGCGCGCCGCATCCGCGCGCTGGGCCTGGATGCGGAACTGGTCGAGCCGTCTGTGGCGTCCGGGCGGTGACTTTTTTGCTGTCCGCGGCATGCTGCGCTGCAGCTAGGGTATGGTCGCGGCACGGCGCAGGCTGCGCCGCATGGAATTGTCTGGAGGAGGGTGGGGATGGCGTACCTTTCTGCTTTTGCCCCGGGCCTGATGGCCGGCCGGGTGGCCCTGGTCACCGGCGGCGGGTCCGGTATCGGCCGCTGCACGGCGCATGAATTGGCCTCGCTCGGTGCGCGGGTCGCGCTGCTGGGGCGCAAGGCTGACAAGCTGCTGGCCGTGCAGGCCGAGATCGTGCAGGACGGCGGCCTGGCCAGCTCCCACGTCTGCGACATCCGCCAGGAAGATGCGGTACGCCAGGTGGTGGCCGAGGTGCTGGCGGCGCACGGCCGCATCGACGCCCTGGTGAACAACGCCGGCGGGCAGTACATCACCCCCCTGGCCCAGACCAGTGCCAGGGGCTGGCAGGCGGTGATCGACACCAACCTCACGGGCGGTTTCCTGGTGGCGCGCGAGTGTTACCTGCAGGCCATGCAGCACCAGGGCGGCGCCATCGTCAACATCGTGGCCGACATGTGGGGCTCCATGCCCGGCATGGGCCACAGCGGTGCCGCGCGTGCCGGCATGGTGAGTTTCACCGAAACCGCCGCGCTGGAATGGGCGGCCAGCGGCGTGCGCGTGAATGCGGTGGCGCCGGGCTATATCGCGTCCAGCGGCATGGACCACTACCCGCCCGAACACGGGCCGCGTCTGCGTGCCATGGCGGCGACCGTGCCGCTGGGGCGCTTCGGCAACGAGGCCGAGACTTCTGCCGGCATCGTGTTCCTGCTCAGCCCGGCCGCCTCCTTTATCAGCGGCACGGTGCTGCGCATCGATGGCGCCCGGCCGCAGGCGCGGCTGGGCTGGGACATCCGCCATGCGGATGCGGCGACCCCGCCGCGCGATGCCGTGCGCCCCTTCGACGGATTCCACCGCGCTGTCACGCCCAAAGTTTTCACCCCCTGAAGCGGAAACCTCTTCGCCATGCACTACACCCACGAACACCTGGAAATCCAGAACACCCTCAAGCGCTTCATCGACGCCGAGATCAACCCGCATGTCGACGAATGGGAGGAGGCCGAGATATTCCCTGCGCACGAACTGTTCAAGAAGCTCGGCAATCTGGGCCTGCTCGGCCTGACCAAGCCCGAGCCCTACGGTGGCTCCGGGCTGGACTATTCCTATGCCGTCGCCATGGCCGAGACCCTGGGCCACATCGACTGCGGCGGCATCCCGATGGCCATCGGTGTGCAGACCGACATGTGCACCCCGGCGCTGGCGCGTTTCGGCAGCGACGAACTTCGCCGCGAGTTCCTGGCGCCGGCGATTGCCGGCGACATGGTGGGCTGCATCGGCGTGAGCGAGCCGGGCGCCGGCAGCGACGTGGCCGCCATCCGGAGCTACGCGCGCAAGGATGGCGACGACTACGTCATCACCGGCCAGAAGATGTGGATCACCAACAGCCTGCAGGCCGACTGGATGTGCATGCTGGTCAACACCGGCGAAGGCCCGGCGCACAGGAACAAGAGCCTGGTGATGGTGCCCATGGACAGCAAGGGCATCGAGAAGGCGAAGAAGATCCGCAAGATCGGCATGAACTCCAGCGACACCGGCCTGATCCACTTCGACGAGGTGCGGGTGCCCCAGCGCAACCGCATCGGCGCCGAGGGCCAGGGCTTCGTGTACCAGATGATGCAGTTCCAGGAAGAGCGCCTGTGGGCCGCGGCCAGCGCGATCCAGGGCCTGACGAACTGCATCGCCGAGACCATCGGCTGGGCGCAGGAGCGCAAGCTGTTCGGCGCCACGCTGGCCGACCAGCAATGGGTGCAGTTCAAGCTGGCCGAGATGAAGACCGATGTGGAAGCCCTGCGCGCGCTCACCTACCGCGCCTGCGCGCTGTATGTGCAGGGGCAGGACGTGACCGAACTCGCGTCCATGTGCAAGCTCATGGCCGGGCGGCTGAACCGCTCGGTGCCTGACGGCTGTCTGCAGTTCTGGGGTGGCATGGGATTCACCTGGGAGAACCGCGTGTCGCGCAAGTTCCGGGATGGCCGCCTGGCGTCCATCGGCGGCGGTGCGGACGAGGTCATGCTGGGCATCCTGGCCAAGACCATGGGCATCGCGAAGCGGCCGCCAAAGGCCTGATGCAACTGCCCTCACAGGAGCCTGCCATGCATCCCGTCCCCCTCCACAAAGCCCCCATGCCGAGCCGCGACGAGCCGGATGAACTCGACGCCATGGCCTACATGGTCACCCGGTTCGCCACCCGCGAGATCGCGCCCCACGTACCAGATTGGGACGCCGCAGGCGAGTTTCCACGCGCTCTTTACCAGCGTGCGGCGCAACTCGGCCTGTTGGGTCTGGGATATCCGGAGGACCTTGGCGGTACGCCTGCCACCTACCGCATGCGCAACGTGGCCGCGCTGGCACTGGCGCGGCATGGTGCCAGTGGCGGCGTCGGAGCCAGCCTGTTCTCGCACACGATCGGGCTGCCACCGATCCTGCGCCATGGTTCGGCGGAAATGCAACGGGAAGTCATCCCGCCCGTCCTGCGCGGCGAGAAGATCGCGGCACTGGCCATCACCGAGCCTGGTGGCGGGTCGGATGTCGCCGCCTTGCGCACCTCGGCGCGGCTGGACGGTGATGCCTGGGTGATCCATGGCGAGAAGACCTTCATCACCTCCGGCATGCGCGCAGACTATCTCACCGTGGCCGTGCGCACCGGGGACGTCCTGGCCGAC
>JBIKTP010000488.1:0-3291 GCA_044348035.1 Burkholderiaceae bacterium | reverse complement strand
ACGCAGTGAGTTTGGCGATGCGCCCCGGCGGCGAGCACCGCAGGTCCGTCGGCGCGTTCAGCGCCCGACCGCGCCGCTGAGCGCCCCCACCGGGCACCGCCTGCCGCGACGCACGCCACCGCCAAGGTAGTCCCGGAAGCGCCCCAACAAGCAACCCCAGCCACCGCCAAGGTAGTCCCTGTATGCGCCAACGCCAACGCAGTCCCGACCCGGCAACACCCCATCTCAGTCCACGCGCCGCACCCCCGACCACTGGTCGCGAGCGTCCAGTGCCGGGAATACGCCGCTGAGCTTCTTGCTGGCGGTGTCCACCGTCTCCTCGTCGAACAGCACCAGCGACGGCAGGTCTTCGTTGAGGATCACCTGCAGCTCCTTGTAGATCTTGGCGCGGGCATCGCGGTCCGCTGCGGTGGCTGCCTGCCCCAGCATCTCGTCGACCTTGGGGTTCGAATAGCCCGAGGCGTTGGTGCTCGGCGACGTGCCGGTGTAGGTGTTGTAGAGCCGGGTGTACCCGATGGCCGGGTCGCCTGCGGAATAGAAGGACTGCAGCGTCAGGTCGAAGTCGCGCTTGGCATAGACCCGCTCGAACAGCACCGAGCGCTCCAGCGGCTCCAGCCGCGCCTCCAGCCCGACCTGGCGCAGGTTGTCCTGAATGATCTGGGACTGCGCCCGCATCTGCGGCCGGCCCACGTCGAAGGGAATGCGCACCGTCGTCGTGTTCGGCTTGATGCCGGCCTTGGCCAGCAGCGTGCGGGCGCGGGCCGGGTCGTGGGGGTATTTCTTCGCGTAGCCCACGTCCTCGTTCAGCAACCACTTGAAACCGTCGCCAAACGCGCCGGCGCCGGGTCGGGCGATGCCCTGCATCACCTGCTTCACGATGCGCTGGCGGTCGATGGCAAAGGCGAGCGCGTGGCGGGCGTCCTTGTTGGTGAAGACACTGGCCCGGGTGTTGTACATCATGAACCAGATGGCCGGGATGTTCACGCCGCGGCGGGCGTACAGGTTCTTGTCGGCGGCCAGGCGCGGCACTTCGGGCTTCGGGGTGTAGAAGTCGAGCAGGGAGTCGATCTCGCCGGCCTGCAGTGCCGGCACGCGGTTCGGGCCCTGCGGGATGATCTGGAACACGATCTGCTCCAGGTAGGGCCGGTCCGGCCCGGCCCAGTAGGCCTCGTTGCGGGCCAGCCGGATCGTGGCGCCGCGTTTCCATTCGGCAAACTTGAACGGGCCGGTGCCCACCGGGCGCTGGTTCACAGGATTGGTGCCGATGTTGCTGCCCTCGTACAGGTGGCGCGGCAGGATCGGCGCATCGAACACCGTCATCTGCGACAGGAAGGGGGCATACGGCTTCTGCAGGCGGAACACGACGGTGTTGGCGTCCGGTGTGTCCACCTCGACGCCCAGGTTCCTGAACACCGGCGCGCCGCGCGGGTGCAACTTGGCCAGCACCTCGACAAAGGTGAACTTCACGTCGGCGCTGCTGAAGTCGCGGCCGTCGTGCCACTTCACGCCGCGGCGCAGGTTGAAGCGGTAGGTCTTGCCGTCGGGCGTGATGCCCCAGCTGGTGGCCAGCGAAGGCTGCGGTTCGTAGTTGGGGTTGAGGAAGATCAGGCCTTCCAGGATCTTGGCCGACACGTCACCGGCGGTGAAGTCGGTGGTGATGGCGATGTTGAGCGAGGGCGGGTCGGTGTCGATGCCCAGCACCGCCGTGCCCTTGCCGCCGGCGGCCAGCGCCGCGCGGCTGATCCCCAGGCTGGTGGAAACGCCCAGCGCGGCGATGGCCAGCTGGCGGCGGGTGATTCGGGCGGGGAAAAGGGGTTCGGTTTGGTGCATGGTGATCAGCGTGCGGGCATGGGAAAACGACAACAGGTGGAATGCTACGCCATGCCACGCAACTTTTGCGCCAAACGCGGCCACTCGCCGCCACCCAGGCGACACTGCCGGCACAATGTTTGCAAACGCCGGCCTGCCCGGCACCGCACCGGCCCAGAGGACAACACCCGTGATCACTGCCCCCATCCTGCCCGCCATCCGTGACAACCTGCCCGAGATGCTGGCCGTGCGGCACCAGATCCATGCCCAGCCGGAATTGGGTTACGAGGAATTCGCCACCAGCGACCTGGTCGCTGACCGCCTGCACCGCTGGGGCTATGCGGTGCACCGGGGCCTGGCCGGCACCGGTGTCGTGGGCACCTTGCGCGCGGGCAGTGGCACCCGCAGCCTGGGCCTGCGCGCCGACATGGACGCGTTGCCCATGACCGAGACCACCGGCCTGCCCTATGCCAGCCGCCACCCCGGGCGCATGCATGCCTGCGGCCATGACGGCCACACCGCCACGCTGCTGGCCGTGGCCCAGGTGCTGGCGGCCACGCGCGCCTTCGACGGCACCGTGCACCTGATCTTCCAGCCGGCCGAGGAGGGCCTGCAGGGCGGGCGCAAGATGGTCGATGAGGGCCTGTTCACGCGCTTCCCGTGCGACGCCATCTATGCCTGGCACAACGAGCCCGGTTTTCCGGCCGGGCGTTTCGGATTCCTGGCCGGGGTGATCTACAGCTCCTCGGACACCGTGGTCATCACGCTGCAGGGCAAGGGTGGCCATGGCGCGATGCCGCACACCACGGTCGACCCGATCGTGATGGCGGCCCACCTGGTGCTGGCCTACCAGACGCTGGTCGCCCGCGAGGTCGACCCCAACGACATGGCGGTGGTCACGGTCGGGGCGCTGCATGGGGGCCAAGCGCCGAACGTGATTCCGGCCACGGCCGAGCTCAAGCTCTCGGTGCGCGCGCGCCGACCCGAGGTGCGCGAGTTCCTGCGCCGGCGCATCACCGAGATGGCGCACGCGCAGGCGGCCCTGCTGGGCGGCAGTGCCATCGTCGACTACCAGTGGAAGTCGCCGCCCTGCATCAACAACGCCGAGGTGACGGCCTTCGCGCACCAGGTGGCCCTGGAGTCCATGGGCCCCGACGCGCTGATCCCGGACATGGCGCCGCTGCAGGCCAGCGACGACTTCGCCTTCATGCTCAACGCCGTGCCGGGCAGCTACTTCATCGTCGGCAACGGCAACGGCCAGCCGGGGGACGGGCCGGGGTGCATGGTGCACAACACCGGGTACGACTTCAACGATGCGATCCTGCCGACCACGGCCAGTTTCCTGGTGACGCTGGTGGGGCGCTATTTGTCTGGCCGCTGAGCGGGCTGCATCGCTTGCGCGCTCGTTGCTTGGTGGGCGAGCCGGAGAGGCCGGGGCAGGGGTTTGCGCGAATGTCCTCCGCCCTGCGCCTGCGGCTCCGG
>JBIKTP010000487.1:0-3297 GCA_044348035.1 Burkholderiaceae bacterium | reverse complement strand
CGTCAGAGCACCGTCCGCGAGACCAAGCCGACGGCCGAGGCCGCGCAGCCGTTCGAGTGTCTCCGGCGCAATCGGGATGCCGCTGGACAGGCGTTCCGCGCGCAGCGCCGCTTCGCGTTCGCCCGGAATCTCGACGCGTTCGAACCCGGGTGCCGGCGGGCAGGCGCGCAGCTCCGCCAGGCATTCCTCGGCGGCGACGCGGTACGCTGCCGGCGAGCGAAAACGCGTCAGGTCGACCGCGATCGCGATCCAGTTCATGCCGTCCCTGGCCTGGCCAATGATCGCCTCGCCCAGCAGTTCAGCCACAAGCGCCATGCCGTAGCCCTTGGGCCCAGCCATGGGCAGGATCGCTCCACCGTTGAAATAGTCGTCCGGGTTGGTGGTCGGGCGCCCCTGCGCATCCACGCACAGGCCCTCGGCCAGCGGCCGGCCGGCCATCTTCGCGGCGTAGATCTTGCCGCCAGCCGCCATGCCGGTGGCGAAGTCGACGACCACGGCGCCGTGCGCGCCGCCCGGGATGCCGAACGCATAGGGATTGGTCGGCAGCATGCCGCGCGCGCCGCCATGGGGTGTCACCTGGCGCCAGTCCTTGCGCACACCACCGCCCAGCACGATCGTCAGGCAGCCCGCTTCAGCGCCGCGTTGCACGAACGCGCCGATGCGCCCCGTGTGGTCGACGTTGGCGATGCCGACGGCCGCCACGCCGCGCGAACGTGCCTCCGCGATCAGGTGGTCGGTGGCCAGGCGGAAGGCCGGCATGCCGAGGTTGTTGCCGCCGTCGACCAGGGCGGCGCCGCCTTCGGCCTGCGTCAGGCGGGGTTCGGCCGTGGCGTCGAAGCGGCCTTCAGCATGCCGCTGTGCGTACCAGTCCAGCCTGAATATGCCGTGTGAATACACGCCGCACAGGTCGGCGTCGACCAGGTGCCCGGTGATCTCGGCAGCGATTGCCGGGGTGGCACCCAGCGCCTGCATGACGGCGGTGCCGAAGGACTGCAGCGTTGGGGCGGCGACGCGGGGATCGGTATCAAGCATGGGCAGGCTGCTGGCGCGTCGCCGGGCCCGCCAGAAGCTGCGCCAGCGGAATATGGCAGCGGATGCGGTGGCCCGGGCCGGCATCCTGCCAGGGCGGCTCCACCTGGTTGCAGGCGTCGCCCTGGTGGTGCGGGCAGCGGCGCTGGAACGCGCAACCCCGGGCTGGAGGGCCGGATTCGACCACGTCGTCGGTCAGCAAGGTGGGCGCCTGGTCGGGATCGGGCTCCAGCACGGCGCCCAGCAGCACCTCGGTATAAGGGTGCGATGGCGAACCGTACACGGCGGCCGATGGCCCGACTTCGCACAGGCGGCCCTGGTACAGCACCGCCACCCGGTGCGAAAGCGCCCGCACCACGGCCAGGTCGTGCGACACGAACAGGTAGGCGGTCTTGCGCTGCACGCGCAGCTCGTCCAGCAGGTCGAGCACTGCGGCCTGCACCGACACGTCCAGCGCCGAGGTGACTTCGTCGCACAGCACCAGTTCGGGTTCGGCCGCAAAGGCGCGGGCGATCGCCACGCGTTGCTTCTCGCCGCCGGAGAGCTGGTTGGGCAGGCGCTCCAGGTAGTGTGCGCCCAGGCGCACACGCTCCAGCAACTGCACGCTGCGCGCGACGATCTCGTCGCGCGGCAGGCCGAAATACAGCTCCAGGGGCTGTGCCAGGATCTCGGCCACGGTCTGGCGCGGGTTGAGGCTGTCGTCCGGGTTCTGGAACACCAGCTGGATGCGCTGCAGGTCGGCGCGCGAGCGCTGCTCCACCTGGTCGGCCAGGCGGCCCTTGTCGCCCAACCCGATCTGGCCGGCGGCCGGCGCCAGCAGCCCGGCCACCGCCTTGAGGATCGTGGACTTGCCGCTGCCGGACTCGCCCACCAGCGCCAGCGTCTCGCCTGGCTGTATGCCCAGGTCCACGCCCTGCACGGTGAGCACGCCAGCGGTCCTGCGCCCGAGCAGCTGGTCCATCAGGCGCGCCCGCGCATAACTCACGCCCAGCCCCTGGATCGACAGCACCGGCACCCCGGTACCGCTTTGCGCACTGGACGTGCGCGCGCCCTTCACGGCTATCGTGGGAGTCTGCTCGGCGAAATGGCACCGCACCAGCTGGCCGTCTGCCAGCAGCCGCAGTGCCGGGCGTTCCTGGCGACAGCGCTCGCCGGCCAGTGCACAGCGCGGCGCGAAGCCGCAACCGGGGCCGGCATCGCCCGGCGCCGGTGGGCGGCCATCCAGTGCGGCGGGCAGGCGCGCGTCGGACAGGCGCGGGATCGAGGCCAGCAGGCCGTGCGCGTAGGGGTGCAGGGGCGTGGCCAGCACCTGGCGCGTGGTGCCCTGCAGCACCACTTCGCCGGCGTACAACACCGCGACGCGGTCGCAGACGCGCGCGATGGCCCCCAGGTCGTGGCTCACGTAGACCATGGCCGTGCCGGTCTCGGCGTTGATCTCGCGCAGCAGCTCCAGGATATGCGCCTGCGTGGTCACATCCAGCCCGGTGGTGGGCTCGTCGAGCAGCAGCGCCTCGGGTTCGCCGGCCAGCGCCATGGCGATCGCGACGCGTTGCTGCTGCCCGCCGGAGAGTTCGTGCGGATAGCGCCGCACGATGGCGCCCGGATCGGGCAGTCGCACGCGCGTCAGCAACTCGATGATGCGTGGCGGGTGCGCGTCCGCGGGCAGCCGGCTGTGCAGGCGCAGCGCCTCCGCCAGTTGCGCCCCGATGCGAAGCGTGGGTGTGAGCGACTGGCCGGAGTTTTGCGGGATCAGCGCAATGCGCCCGCCACGCAGGGCCTGCAGTGCCGACCGCGGCAGCGCGAACATGGACTCGCCGGAGAACAGGGCCTGGCCGCCCAGCAAACGCAGGCCGGTCTTGAGGTAACCCATGGCGGCCAGCGCCAGCGTGCTCTTGCCCGAACCGCTCTCGCCCACCAGGCCCACCGCCTCACCCCGGCGCACCTGCAGGTCGATGTTGCGCAGCACCGCGCGCTCGGCCCCGTTGCGCCCGGTAAAGCCGACGCTCAGGTCCTGGATATCGATCAGGGGTGCGTCAGCCATGGCAGTTCGGTGATGTCTCGTCAATCGCCGGGGATGAACGGGCTGTGAGGACCAGTCTGGGGACACCGTGCAACCGGCTTTGCCGGGGCACCGGTGTCGCCCCCTTGAGGGGGGAGACGGCTACACGAAGTGAGACGTAACGGGGGTGTTCCATATCAAATCGGGGCCTTCTGGGCTTTGTCTACGCCCAGGGTCTTGGCGAGCGCGTCGGCCGTCAGGTTGATGCC
>JBIKTP010000486.1:0-3298 GCA_044348035.1 Burkholderiaceae bacterium | reverse complement strand
ATCAACACCTGCATCGGCTGCAACCAGGCCTGCCTGGACCACACCTTCGGCGGCAAGATCACCTCCTGCCTGGTGAACCCGCGGGCCTGCCACGAGACGCTGATGGTCGAGCGCCCCGCCACGACGAAGGAACACATCGCCGTGGTGGGCGCCGGGCCGGCCGGCCTGGCCTTTGCCACCACGGCAGCGCGGCGGGGTTTCGAGGTGACCCTGTTCGACGCCGCACCGGAGATTGGTGGCCAGTTCAACGTGGCCAAGCAAGTGCCGGGCAAGGAAGAATTCGTCGAGACACTGCGCTACTTCGGCAAGCAGTTGGCCCTGACGGGCGTGCACCTGCGGCTGGGCCAGCGCGTCGCGGCTGCGGACCTGCAGGGCGCGGGCTTCCGGCATGTGGTGCTGGCCACCGGCGTGCAGCCGCGCCGGCCCGACATCCCCGGCATCGACCATCCCAAGGTGGTGGGCTACCTGGATGTGCTGCGCGACAAATGCGCCGTGGGCCGCCAGGTGGCGCTGATCGGGGCGGGCGGCATCGGTTTCGACGTGGCCGAATACCTGCTGCACGAGGGCACCAGCCCGAGCCTGGACACCGCCAAGTTCTTTGCCGAGTGGGGGGTGGACATGCAGTATGGCGCCCGCGGCGGCCTGCAGCCGGCGCACATCCCGCCCAGCCCGCGCAAACTCTTTCTGCTGCAGCGCAAGACCAGCAAGGTCGGCGACGGTCTGGGCAAGACCACCGGCTGGATCCACCGCACCTCGCTGAAGAACCGCGGGGTGGACATGCTCAACGGCGTGCAGTACCAGCGCATCGACGACGCCGGCCTGCACATCCGCGTGGGCGACAAGGACATGACACTGCCCGTCGACACCGTCGTGGTGTGCGCCGGCCAGGACCCGCAGCGCGAACTGCAGGCCGATCTGCTGGCAGCCGGGTGTGTGGTGCACCTGATCGGCGGCGCCGACGAGGCCGTCGAGCTAGACGCCAAGCGCGCGATCAAGCAGGGCACCGAACTGGCGCTGGCGTTCGACCCCGCCACCGCGCCCGCTGCGACCCCGGCGCATGCGGCACTGGCGCTGCAGCCTGCGGCCGCCAGAAGCCTGGCGCTTTGGCATGCCATGGTCACCGCGCAGGACATGGGCGGGCTCGGCGACATCCTGCACCGCAAGGCGGTCTTCCGCTCGCCGATGGCGCACACGCCCTACCCGAGCGCGCAGGCGGTGCAGCTGATCATCGGCCAGGTGATGCAGGTCTTCGAGAACTTCGCCTACCACCGCGAGATGGCCAGTGCGGACGGGCTGAGCGCCGTGCTGGAGTTCAGCGCCAGCGTGCAGGGCAAGGAACTCAAGGGCGTGGACCTGATCCAGTTCGATGCCCAGGGCCTGATCGTCGATTTCGAGGTCATGGTGCGCCCGCTGAGCGGCCTGCAGGCGCTGGGCGAGGAGATGGGCAAGCGTCTGGCACCGTACATGGGCATGATGAAGAACGCCAAGCCCGCGCAGTGAGGGTCAGGCAGGGCCCATCACGGATGGCCACCGGGAGCGCGGCATGGGCTCAGGCGCCCGGCTGGCGCCCACGGAGCGGCCCGCCTCAGCGTGATTTCTGGCGCCGGGCGCGCAGACCGAGCACGCCCAGACCGGCCAGCAGCAAGGCCCAGGTCTCCGGCTCGGGCACCGGTGCGAGGCTGTAGAGCGCGGTGCTCATGCCATCGGTTGCAGAGGCGCCTTCGTTGGCGATTGCCAGGTAGAACATGCCGTCCTGTGCAAAGCTCACCACGCCTTCTGGGCGCTTGGTTCCGTTGGTGACGATCATGTCGACGAAGCTGCTGTTTGCCGGGTCGGTGATGTCGAAGATCGCGACTGCACCTTTGGTGGTCCGCTCCAGGCCGATGAAGGCGAAAGTGCGGCCGTTGATGGTCTGCAGTGCCACGCCCTCGGGTTCAACGCCCTTGTCGTCGCTGCGGCCGTCATCGTAGATGCCGCGGGCAATTGCCTGGGCTTCGAGGATGTTGCCGCTGTCGAAGACGATGTTGCCGTCGGTATCCCGGATCGAGAACGACCGGCCACCCATCGTGACCACGTTGCCCGCGGAAGACATGTCCTTGATCACGTTGATGCGCCCCGGATTGCCCGATATGCCCAGGGCAGGAATGCTGGAGGCACGCGCAATGTCACCGGAGGGATCCTCATCCTGAGCGTCACCTTCATTGGCCATGACCAGGAAGGTCTTGCCGCCGGTCTCGTAACTCACCACCGCATCGGGCTGGTAGGCGCCCTTGAGACTGACAGGCGTCAGCAGGATGGCGCCCGCTGGCCGGTCCGTGCTGTCGATGGCGTTCTGCGTCAGGCTGTAGTCCTTCAGGCCCAGCCCAGTAATTCCGGTGAACTGGTTGGTCGTCAGATCCAGGGTCGCAACGGCGTTGTGTTCCTGCAGGGTTACCCAGGCCTTGGTACCTGCCTTGTTCACGGCGATGTATTCGGGTTCGTAGTTGAAGGGCACGGCCCCGCGCAGCCCGCTGCCGGTGGTGGGGATGCTGCCCCCAAGGCCGACGTTGGTCACCGTGCGATCGGACATGCGGATGATGCTCACGCCTCCGGTCGGGTCGGTGGCGCTGGGGTAGGTGTTGGGTGTACCTTCGTTGGCCACCAGCAGCTTGCTACCGTCGGCGGTAAAGGTCAGCATGTCGGGCAAGGAGCCCACCGTGACCGAGTTGATGCCGCTGGTCAGACTTCGAGTGCTGGTGTTGTAGAACTGCACGATGCCGGGCAATTCACGGTTCGCCGTGCTTTCGATCGCGAAGGCGGCAATGCCATTGTGGATGGCGATGCTGTTGATGGCGCCGAAGCTGCTCAGGTCGATGCGGCTGTTGAAGCTCAGGCCGGTCGGGGCGACGTTGAGCACATCGACGCCGGTGACACCCGACACCCACAGGGTGCGGGTCTGGGCGTCGTAGGCGGCGATCTCCGCGTTGAAGCCACCGGCGGTGGCGTGGAGATAGGTCGCGCCTGCCTGGCTCATGCTGGCAAAGGTGGAGGCCATGGCCGGCGTGGTGCTGGCAAAAGCCGCAGCCACGGCGGCCGTCAGGGTCAAGGTTCGGTGGAGTTGCATGGGAGGTGCTCGCAAGGGCAGGGTTGAAGAGTGGTGACTGGTGATTAACTGGACAGGGTAAGCGGATCAGATGACAAATCCGTGACACTGGCCGGGCGCTCGTTCGCGGCCCAGGAGGAGATTGCCAATTTCGCCCAGTCCGGCTTCGACGACCGAAGCTCCTCGGTCGAGGTGTAGTGCGGCTGGTTCGAAGCC
>JBIKTP010000485.1:0-3299 GCA_044348035.1 Burkholderiaceae bacterium | reverse complement strand
GCCCGTCTGGTTGCCCGTGCCGGCGGGCACGGTGACCCTGGGGTCTGCGCCAGAGCCGGCGGATGGGCGCGCGCCGCCGCAGCGGCTGGCGGTTCCCGGCTTCTGGATCACCCGCACGCCCGTGACCAATGCGCAATACGCACGCTGGTGCGCGGCATCCGGCACGGCCGCGCCGCCCCACTGGGGCGGCCCGCAACCCGGTGCCGCCTTGCACGACCACCCGGTGACCTATGTCGACTGGTTTGCAGCGTCTGCCTATGCGCACGCCGCTGGCGCCCGCTTGCCGAGCGAGCCGGAGTGGGAGCGCGCCGCGCGGGGGGACGACACCCGGCGTTATCCCTGGGGAAGTGTCCCTGCCACGCCACGGCATGCCAACTTCGGCGCGCAGATCGGCGCCACCACGCCGGTGGAGGCTTACCCCCAGGGCCGCAGCCCCTGGGGTTGCTGCGACATGGCCGGCAATGTCTGGGAGTGGACCCGCAGCCTGGCCCGGCCCTATCCCTACGACGCCCGTGACGGCCGTGAGGACTCTGCTGCCCCGGGGGCCAGGGTGGTCCGCGGCGGGTCCTACAACCATGCGCCCCACGACATCCGCTGCAGCGCGCGCGACTGGCTGTTCCCCGGAGCGTGCGATGTCTACATCGGCATGCGGCTGGTGCGCGATGCCGCGCCGCCACCCGGGGACCCGCATGACTGGGTCCATGTTCCGCCCGGAGAACTGCACCTGGGTGACTGGCCCGTGGCGGCGCGTGCAGATGCTCCTGAAGAGGCGCTGCCCGGCCTGGGCACGCCGGCACATGCGGTGTGGGTGCCCGCCTTCGCGCTGGCCGCCACACCTGTCACGAACCGGCAGTATGCGCGTTTTGTCCAGGCAACCGGGCGCGCTGCGCCGGCCCACTGGTCGGGCGCGCGGCCGCCCGAATCACTGTGGCAGCATCCCGTCACGTATGTCGACTGGCACGATGCCGCAGCCTACTGCGAATGGGTCGGCGCACGGCTGCCGACCGAGGCCGAGTGGGAGCGCGCAGCACGCGGGGACGCGCAGCGCCGTTATCCCTGGGGTGATGCCAGCCCGGGCCCCTTGCATGCCTGCTTCAACCGGCCGCATGCAGAGCCCGGCACCCGTGCGGTCGGAGGTCGCCGCCGTGGCACCGGTCCGTTCGGACATCGCGACCTGGCCGGTCTGGTCTGGGAGTGGTCCGCCTCGCTGTACGCGGCCTATCCGTACGATGCGCTGGACGGCCGCAACCGGCCCGATGCGCCCGGTCGGCGCGTGTTGCGCGGCGGCTCCTGTCGCAGCGAGCAGGCGGTTTTCCTGGAGTGCGCCTACCGCAGCATGAGTCATCCGTCGCGCAAGCGGGACCACATTGGATTCCGCCCGGCACATGCTTGAGCATCACGCAGCCGGGTAAGCTCTCCAGGATCCTCGGCACGACACCGGTGGCCATGACGGTTCCTTGCGGTTGGAGGGGGGCTTTGCGCCCGGGAACTCGGCACCGGGTCTCCCGGGGCCGGGCGCGCCGGATGCCCCGAACCCGACTACCATATCCGCCAGGTCGGACCCGCGGCCAACACCAGGAGACACGCATGCGCAGCTACTCGCTCGCCTACCTGAGCGCCCACACCCTCACCCCCCCGCAGGTCGTCGGCGTGGCTGCCGAAGTGGGCTACCAGTTCGTCGGCTTGCGGCTGCTGCCCAGCGTACCGGGCGGCACCTGGCAGCCACTGACGAGCGATCCGGGACTGCTGCGCGAGACCCGGGCCCGGCTGCGCGATACCGGCGTCGGCGTGCTGGACCTGGAAGTGATCCGCATCGGCGCCGATTTTGATCCGGGTGCGTACGCCACGTTCCTGGAGGTCGGTGCAAGCCTGCAGGCACGTGCCGTGCTGGTCATCGGCGAGGACACGGAGGAGGCCCGCCTGGCCGATTCGTACGGACGCCTGTGCGCCGTGGCTACGCCCTACGGCATGACGGTCGACCTCGAGTTCCTGCCATGGTCGACAGTGCCCGATGCCAGCACGGCGATGCGCGTGGTGCAACGGGCCGGTGCACCGGCCAATGCCGGCATCCTGGTGGATGCCCTGCATGCTGCGCGCTCCAGCACCACGCTGGACGACATTGCCGCCATGCCCCGCAGCCAGCTGCACTATGCGCAGATCTGCGATGCGCACACGGGTGGCCCCTTCACTGTCGAGGAACTGCTGCATACCGCCCGCCAGGAGCGGCTGTTGCCCGGCGAGGGCGGCATCCGCCTGGCGCGGATGTTCGCGCAGCTGCCGGAGTCCCTGCCGGTCAGCGTGGAGATTCCGAACCGTCTGCGCATGCCGCAACTGGGTGTCCGTGAATGGGCGCGGCAGGCGCTGGCAGCCAGCCGCGCGGTGCTCGAGCCATGACATCCCCCGCTGCAGCCAATCCGGTCGTCTTCGACCGCAGCACCGAAGACGTGGGCAACATCGTCGAGTTCGGGCATGTCAACATCCGTGTGCCGGACCAGCAAAAGGCCCTCATCTTCTACGTCATGGGGCTCGGGCTGACACGCGACCCCTACCTGGTGACCGGCGTGGACAACGCCTGGATCAATGTCGGCACCTGCCAGTTTCACCTGCCGGTCGGCCCGGCCCAGGTGCTGCGCGGCGTCATCGGCCTCGTGATGCCGGACATCGATGCCCTGGAGCGCAGGCTCGCCATGGTGGCGGGCCGGCTGCCGGGCACGCGCTTCGGTTTCCAGCGCGCGGCGCAGGACATGGTCGAGGTGTCGTGCCCCTGGGGCAACCGGATTTGCGTGCACGCGCCGGATGTCCGGCGGTTTGGCAGCACCGTGCTGGGCATGCCCTACGTGCGCCTCGATGTGGCGCCGGGAACCGCCGCAGGCATCGCCGCCTTCTACCGCGAGGTTCTGGCTGCGCCCGCCCTGCTGGGGCAGGACGGTGGCATGCCCCGGGTCCGGGTACCGATCGGCGCCGGCGAGGCGCTGGAGTTTGCCGAAACCCAGGCATCTTTCGTTCCCTATGACGGCCACCATGTGCAGGTGGCGGTTGCCGACTTCTCCGGTGTGCATCGACGGCTGCTGGCGCGTGGACTGGTCACCGAGGAGAGCAACCAGAGCCAGTACCGGTTCCAGGATATCGTCGACCCGTCCGACGGCCGTGTGCTGGCGACGCTGGAGCACGAGGTGCGCAGCATGCGCCACCCGCTGTACGCGAGGCGCCTGGTCAACCGCAACCCGGCGGTGACGAACCAGGCCTACGCGCCGGGCCATGAGGATGCGATGTGGCGCAGGGAGCCGCAGTGATGAGCG